>JASJBF010000037.1 GCA_030066685.1 Kiloniellales bacterium
GGTCCCGCGATCCGCCGCCAGCTCGGGGGCGTCCGGCAGCTTCGGGTCGCTCACCAGGCCCCAGGCGGCCAGGGCGAGGATCGCCGAGAGGCCGAGATAGAGCCGGATCTGCGTTCCGCCCGGCGCGCGTCCGGCCGGCTGAAAGCTCTGCGGCTTGGCATAACTCATTTGAGATCTCCTCATCCGAAGCTTGGACCTGTCCTTGGCTTGGCATTGCAGGCGAGTCGAGTCTTGGAAGAGAAATGCAACGTGCCGCCGCGCAGCGCAAACGACGAATCCCTATAGGTCAGGTCAGAAAATCTAATGCGACAACAGAGCAGGTCTTCAGCCTGCAGGGCCGAGCGTTCCGTCTCCGCCGGGTGGGGGCCGCCGTCCGCTTGACGGCGGCCCCTCGAAGGACGCGGGCTCGGCCCGGCGTCTCAGTCGGTGTGGATCAGCCAGGTCGTCCGGTACCTCTTGATCTGGCCCTCCTGCAGCCGCGACCAGTAGGACGCGAGCTCCTGCTTCACCACCGGGAAGAGGATGTAGAGCCCGATAATGTTGGCGACCGCCATGGCGAAGATCGCGGAGTCGGAGAAGTCGACCACGGGGCCGAGGCTCATGGAGGAGCCGATGACCACGAAGATGCAGAAGATCACCTTAAAGACGAGCTCGATCTTCTGCCCCTCGCCGAAGAGGTAGGTCCAGCACTTCACCCCGTAGTAGGACCAGGAGATCATGGTCGAGAAGGCGAAGAGCACCACCGCCAGGGCGAGGACGTAGGGGAACCAGGGGAAGACGCTCTCGAAGGCGGAGGAGGTGAGCTCGACGCCGCTCATCCCGGCCTCGTTGGAATAGGAGCCGGTGATGACGATGACCAGCGCGGTCATGGTGCAGATCACCACGGTGTCGATGAAGGGCTCGTGCAGGGCGACCAGACCTTCGGTGATCGGCTCTTTGGTGCGCACCGCCGAATGGGCGATCGAGGCCGAGCCGACGCCGGCCTCGTTGGAGAAGGCGGCCCGCTTGAAGCCCTGGATCAGGGCCCCGATGGCCCCGCCGGCCACGCCTTCCGGGCTGAAGGCGCCGACGAAGATGGCGCCGAAGGCCGCCGGCACCTCGGTGATGTTGGCGAGGATGATGATCACCGCCGCGGTGCAGTAGACCACGGCCATGAAGGGCACGACCTTCTCGGTCACGCGGGCGATCGACTTGATGCCGCCGATGATCACGGCGCCGACGATCCCGGCGACGATCAGGCCGAAGAGCCAGCCCTTGTCGGCCATGAAGCCGGTCTCGCCGCCGGTGATGTTGACGATCTGCTGGAAGGACTGGTTGGCCTGGAACATGTTGCCGCCGCCGAGCGCGCCGGCGATGCAGCAGACCGCGAAGAAGACCGCCAGGAACTTGCCGAGCCCGGCCATGTTCTTCTCGGCCAGGCCCTTGCTCAGGTAGTACATCGGCCCGCCGGAGACCGAGCCGTCGGCGTACTCGTTGCGGTACTTCACGCCCAGGGTGCACTCGGCGAACTTCAGCGACATGCCCATGATGCCGGCCAGGATCATCCAGAAGGTCGCGCCCGGCCCGCCGATGGAAACGGCGATTGCGACACCCGCGATGTTACCCAGCCCGACCGTGCCCGAAAGCGCGGTCGCCAGGGCCTGGAAGTGCGAGACCTCGCCGGCGTCCTTGGGATCGGCGTAGTCGCCGCGGATCAGCTGCATCGCGTGCTTGAAGGCGCGGAAGGAGATGAAGTTGAAGTAGACCGTGGCGATCGCTGCGGCGATCACCAGCCACATGACGATCAGGGGGAACTGGACCCCGAAGACCGGCACCGAATAGAAGATGATGCCGACGATGAAATTGGATATCGGGGCGATCGCCTCGTTGATGGCGGTGTCGATCCCGCGCTCCTGCGTCTCCTGCGCAAGCGCGGCCGGAGTCCAGAAGAGAGCCAGCAAAGCGGCTGCGATCAGCTTTTTCATGGGTGCCTCCCAGGGCCTTTTTCTTGGCGCGCCTGTCGCCGGAGTCTCCGGGGAAGGCCGCGCAATGAACCGTGAAGTCGGTGGTGGTGACTCCGGTCAGGGCACGACGGTGACCGGAACCGGCGAAATCTGAACCAGAGATCCGGCAACGCTGCCGAAGAGCATCGCCTTGATCTTGGACAGACCGCGCCTGCCGATGAATATCTGGCAGGCACCTTTCTCGCTGGCCAATGCGCTGAGCACCTCCGCAGCATGGCCGTGGCGGACCACGCCCTCGACCTCAAGCCCCTCGCCCTTGAGCGAGGCGACGAGGGGATCGAGAACCTGGCTCTGGGCCCGGGCGATCTCCTCCTCACGTCGCTTGTGGCGCTCTTCGTTTTCCTCTGGGGTGTTGAAGGTATAGGGCGACCACTCGATCACGTGGGCGACGATGAGGCGGGCCTTGCCCGCTTTGGCGCGCAGCTTCGCATAGTCGGCCGCGCGTCCGGCAGGCTCGCTGCCGTCCACGGCCAGAAGGAATGTGTCCGTCATGCTTCCCCTCCCGAGCGTCGGGCGGCGATGCGACGAACCTCCACTGCGACTTGATCTCGAAACGACTACTGGGAGTCCGTCGTGACGCCCGTCCGCTCTCCTGTTCCACCCAAGACAATGCCGAGCCCGTCGATGTAACCGGGCGCGTCCGGGTTCGTTGCCCGGACCTGGACAGCGGTCCTCAATGGACCCCTTGAGCGCGATCAGTGTGGCCCTGGCTCAATCGCGGGTCCAGGATTTAGTTGGCGGCGGCAGAACCGCGAAATCAAACGCTACGCCCTCAGCGCCGCGTTCTCCGGGTCGTAGGGGCTTTCGGCGATGATGCGGGCGGGGCGGCGCTGGTCGAGGACGCGGACCTCGCAGGCGCGGCCGATCTCGGCGAAGTCGCTCTTCACGTAGCCCAGCATCAGGGACTTGCCGACGTGGTGGCCGTAGCCGCCGGCGGTGCCGCGGCCGACCACCTCGCCGTCCATGAAGACCGGCTCGTTGCCGAAGGGATCGGCGTCGTCGGCGTCGATCTCGATCGTGCAGTAGGTGTTGGGCACGCCTTCCTCCTGCTGGCGGACCAGGGCGTCGCGGCCGGTGAAGTCGCCCTTGTTGAGCCGCACGAAGCGCTTGAGGCCGGCCTCCAGGGCCGAGTTCTCGGCGTTAAGGTCGGTGCCCCAGAGCCGGTAGGACTTCTCCAGGCGCAGGGAGTCCATGGCCCGCATGCCGGCCAGGCCGATGTCGAACTCGCGGCCGGCCTCCATGAGCGCGTCATAGAGGTGGTTCTGGTACTCGATCGGGTGGTGCAGTTCCCAGCCGAGCGAGCCGACGAAGTTGACCCGCAGCGCCCGGACCCCCGGCGCGAAGCCGACGGTCATCTCCTGCAGGGTGAGCCAGGGGAAGGCCTCGTTGGAGACGTCGGCGTCGGCCAGCTTCTCCAGCACCTTGCGCGCGTTGGGCCCGGCGAGGACGAAGACGCCGTACTGGGTCGTGGTGTCCTTGAGGATCACCGAGCCGTCACGCGGCAGGTTCTTTTGCAGGAAATCCAGATCGTAGTCGTGGGCCGCGCCCGAGGAGATCAGGAAGAAGCGCTCGCCCCAGAGCCCGTCGGCCAGGCGGCTGATCGTGAACTCGGAGCGGATCGACCCCGAGGGGTTGAGGGCGTGGGCGAGGGTGATGCCGCCGAGCTTTTTCGGGATGACGTTGGCGACGAGGCGGTCCAGGAAGGCGCGGGCGCCGGGGCCCTCGACCTCGAACTTCGAGAAGGCCGAGAGTTCGATGACGCCCACGTTCTCGCGGACGGTGCGCACCTCGTTGCCGACGTGCTCGAACCAGTTCGAGCGACGGAAGGAGTAGAGGTCCTTGCGCTCCGTGCCCGCGGGCGCGAACCAGTTGGGCCGCTCCCAGCCGAAGCGCTGGCCGAAGACCGCGCCGGCCGCATCCAGGCGGTCGTAGCAGGGCGGCGCCTTCGCAGGACGGCAGCCCGGGCGCTCCTCCATGGGATAGTGGATGATGAAGACGTGCTCGTAGGCCTCCTCGTTCTTCAGCCTGGCGAAGTTCTTGGAGACCACGCCGAAGCGCCGCGGATCGACGCCGATCATGTCGACCGTGGGTTCGCCCTCGACCATCCACTCGGCGAGCTGCCAGCCGCCGCCGCCGGCCGCGGTGATGCCGAAGGAATGGCCCTCGGAAAGCCAGAAGTTGGGCAGGCCGAAGGCCGGGCCGACCATGGGATTGCCGTCCGGCGTGTAGGCGATGGGGCCGTTGACGATGTCCTTGATGCCGGCGTTCTCGAAGCTGGGCACCCGGGCCATGCAGGCCTCGACGTGGGGCATCAGGCGCTCCAGGTCGCCCGGGAAGAGGTCCTTCTCGAAGCTGGCCGGCACGCCGTCGGCGAAGCGAGCCGGGGCGCCCTTCTCGTAGGGGCCGAGGATCCAGCCCATGCGCTCCTCGCGGAAGTAGTACTGGGCGTCGGACTCGCGGAGGATCGGCAGCTCCGCGTTGCCGGCCTCGCGGTAGTCCTTCAGCACCGGGTCGACGTCGGTGACGATGTACTGGTGCTCGACCGGGATCGAAGGGATCTCCAGGCCGACCATCTTGGCGGTGGCGCGGGCGTAGTTGCCAGTCGCGCAGACCACGTGCTCGCAGGCGATCTCGCCCTTGGCGGTCTTGACGATCCACTCCAGGCTCTCGCTGCGCTCGATCCCCGTGACCTCGGTCTGCTGGTAGATCTCGGCGCCGTTTTGCCGGGCGCCCTTGGCCAGGGCCATGGTTACGTCGACCGGCGCGATGTGGCCGTCGGTCGGGTGCCAGAGCGCGCCGACCAGGCCGTCCATGGAGGCGAGCGGCCAGAGCTTCTTGATCTCTTCGACGCCGATCAGGTGGCATTCGACGCCGATGGTCTCGGCCGTGCACTGGTAGTTGCGGTACTCGTCCATGCGGTCGCGGTTGGTCGCCAGGCGCAGGTTGCCGGTGTTGTGGAAGCCCACGGCCTGGCCGGTCTCGGCCTCCAGCCTCTTGTAGAGCTCGACCGAGTACTGGTGCAGCTGGCCGACGCTGTAGCTCATGTTGAACAGCGGCAAGAGGCCGGCGGCGTGCCAGGTGGAGCCGGCGGTCAGCTCGGTCCGCTCGAGCAGGACCACGTCGTTCCAGCCCTTCTTGACCAGGTGATAGAGGACGCTGACGCCGTTGACGCCGCCGCCGATGACAACCACGCGGGCATGGCTCTTCATGCCGAATCTCCTCGCTGCCGTCCCCCGCAGGCCGCCCGGCCGCCCTGGGCCGGTTTTCTGTCCTGATTACAGCCTCTTAGAGGGTATGTCTCAAGGAAACCATGGTCCCTCGGCGCGCCCCGGTCCCCCGAAGGTGCGACGCTGCCCGCCGAATTTCCGACATGCGGCACCCCCTGACGGGACCGATCCCGGCACCGCCGCCGCGATTGCGCGCAGGCCGGTCGCTGGGGCGACAGAGCGGCGGTGCTGCCTGGGCGGACTATCGCCGCAAGACAAGGCTTTGGGGACAAGGGCCATGGCAAATCCGGCAGAGATCGCCAGGGCGCGTCGGCGCGGGCGCGAGAGCGGCGGCCGCGAGGCGCGGCGGGCGGCGCGCGGCGGCGGCAGGAGCGAGCAACTGCGCTTCATCCAGCGCAAGATCCCGGTCTACGAGATCCTGAGCGAGGAGGGTCTGGCGCTCTGTGAGCAGAACGCCGAGACCGTGCTGCAGGAGATCGGCATCGAATACCGCGACGACGAGGAAGCGCTGAAGATCTGGAAGGACGCCGGCGCCGACGTCGACGGCGTCCGGGTGCGCTGCCCCAGGGGCATGTGCCGGGAGATCATTCGGAAGTCCGCGCCGGCAAGCTTCACCCAGCACGCCCGCAACCCGGCGCGCAGCGTCGAGATCGGCGGCAACGCCACGGTCTTCGCGCCGGTCTACGGCCCGCCCTTCATCCGCAACCTGGACGAGGGCCGCCGCTACGCGACCATTGAGGACTTCCGCAACTTCGTGAAGCTGGCCTATGTGGCGCCGGCCATCCACCACTCCGGCGGCACGGTCTGCGAGCCGGTCGACGTGCCCGTCAACAAGCGCCACCTGGACATGGTCTACAGCCACATCCGCTATTCCGATAAGCCCTTCATGGGCTCGGTGACCGCGCCGGAGCGGGCCGAGGACAGCGTGGCCATGGCCAAGCTGGTCTTCGGCGAGGCCTTCGTCGCCGAGAACACGGTGATGGTCAGCCTGATCAACGCCAACTCGCCCATGACCTTCGACGGCACCATGCTGGGCGCGCTCAAGGTCTACGCCCGGGCCAAGCAGGCGGCGATCGTCACGCCCTTCATCCTCTCCGGGGCCATGGCGCCGGTGACCCCGCTCGGGGTCATGACCCAGACCCTGGCCGAGGCCATGTCGGGCATCGCCTTCGCCCAGCTGGTGCGGCCCGGCGCACCTTGCATCCTGGGCAGCTTCGCCAGCTCGATGTCGATGCAGTCCGGGGCGCCGACCTTCGGCACGCCGGAGCCGGCGCTGGTGCTCTACGGCATGGCCCAGCTGGCCCGTCGCCTGGGGGTGCCCTTCCGCTCCGGCGGCTCGCTCTGCGGGTCCAAGGTGCCGGACGCCCAGGCCGCGCACGAGAGTAGCCAGACCCTGCTGCCGACGGTCCAGGCCGGGGTCAACTTCGTGCTGCACGCGGCCGGCTGGCTGGAAGGCGGCCTAGCCTCCTCCTACGAGAAGTTCGTCATCGACGCCGACCAACTCGCCATGATGCAGGTCCTGACCCAGGGCTACGATCTCTCGGAGAGCGGCCAGGCCATGGACGCCCTGCGCGAGGTCGGGCCGGGCCAGCACTTTCTCGGCTGCGCCCACACCCAGGCCAACTTCGAGACCGCCTTCTACCGCTCGCCGGTCGCCGACAACAACTCCTTCGAGCAGTGGGAGGCCGAAGGCGCCCTGGACACGGCCCAGCGCGCCAACACCCTGTGGAAGAAGTGGCTGCGGGATTACGAGGCGCCGGCCCTGGACCCCGGGATCGACGAGGCCCTGCAGGCCTACATGGCCCGGCGCAAGGACTCCGAGCCCGACGCCTTCGCGTGAGGCCGCCGGGCGCCGGCGCTACTCCGTCGACCTTACGGGCTTGAAGAGCGAGAAGGCGCCGCGCAGATCGCCTTCCGCGAAGCCGACCGCCTGGTCTTCCGGATAGGCCTCGCGCAGGGCTTCGGCCACGCCCGGTGCCAGCTTGCTGCCGTGGCAGCCGAGGCAGGCCTTCTGGACCGGGATCGCCTTCATGAAATGAACGCCGCGCTCGCCCTTGTAGACGGCCGTCTGCACGGTCTCCATCTCGGGCAGGGGCTCGCCCCGGGCGGCGCGGGCGGCGTAGGCCTGCAGCACCAGCAGCTCCTGTGTCCGCGGCCGGTTCTCGGGGTTGCGGACCTTGAGGGCGGTGCGGCGGATGTCCCAGCCGGTCTCCTCCTTCAGATCGGCGGCGACCTGCGGCGCCAGGTGCTGACAGGCGGACACGGCGCCGCCGGGCCCGCGCTCGTCCTTGGCCACCTTCAGCTCCGCCTGCATCGCGGTGACCAAGCGCTTGATTACCGCCTTGGCCTCCTTGGCCCGGGCTTCCAAGGCTTGGGCGTCGGGCTCCTGCGCCGTCGCCGGTGCGGCCAGCATCGCGGCGATCAGGGCCAGCCGTAACACGTGCTTCATCAAGTCTCTCCCTTCGTCCTCTTCCTTTCGCCGGCGCGCCGCCAACTTTGGATATCGTAACTTCGAAGATTCGAATATATTGACACTGTAGCGAGCTTTGTTTGAGAATCCAAGCCTGTTTCGAAGCGAGGAGAGGGCGCGGGATGGATCCGAAGGAAATGCGGCGCACGGCGCCCGCGATCGCCGAGCTGATGAAGGTGCTGTCCAACGAGACCCGCCTGATGATCCTCTGCCTGCTGGTCGAGGGCGAGCGCTCGGTCAATGACCTGGCCGAGACCCTGGGAGTCCGTGGGCCGACGATGTCCCAGCAGCTGGCGCTGCTGCGCAAGGACGGCCTGGTCAAGACCCGCCGCGAGGGCCAGACCATCCACTACAGCCTGGCCCGCGACGACATCCGGGCGCTGATGGGCTTCCTCCACGACAGCTATTGCGGTGCCGCGGGCAGGCGCGGCCGCAAGTCCCGCGCGGCCTGAGGGCCGGCCCCGTGCCGAGGGTCGCGCTCTCGGTCGCGGCCTGCCTGATTCTCGCCGCCTGCGAGAGCTTGCTCTTCTATCCGACGGCGGACCTGACCGGCGATCCAGGGCGCCTCGGGCTTTCCTATCAGGAGATGAACATCGAGACCGCCGACGGGCTGGCGTTGGACGCCTGGTTCCTGCCCGCCGAGGCGGCGCGGGACACGGGCTGCACCTTGCTCTTCCTGCACGGCAACGCCGGCAACATCAGCACGCACCTTCCCATCGTCACCTGGCTCCCGGCGGCTGGCTACGGCGTGCTGCTCTTCGACTACCGCGGCTACGGCCGCTCGCCGGGCGAGCCCAGCCTTTCGGGACTGCGTCGCGATTTCGATGCGGCGCTCGACGCGCTGCTGGCGAAGGATGGCATGGCGCCGGGAGACGTGGTCGTCTTCGGCCAGAGCCTGGGCGGCGCGGTCGCGGTGACGGCGCTCGCCGCCTCGCCCCACCGCCATGAGGTCAAGGCCCTGGTCATCGAAGGCGCGCCTTCGAACTATCGCGAGATCACCCAGGAGAAGCTGGCCGCCTTCTGGCCGACCTGGCCGCTGCAATGGCCGCTGGCGCAGATCATGACCGACGACTTCCGCCCGGCGGAGGCCATCGCCGAGATCAGCCCGACGCCGGTCCTGATCCTGCACGGGCAGGCGGACCGCGTCGTTCCGCCGCACCATGGCGAAGCCCTCTTCGCCGCCGCCGGCAAGCCCAAGACCCTGTGGCGGCTCGAAGGCGGCCGGCATATCGCGGCGCTGAACGAAGAACGCCATCGCGAGGCCCTGGTCCGCTTTCTCGGGCGCTGCGACGCCTGATCCAGGAGGTGACAGGACCGAGGCCTGCCGACCGAGCGGCCCGGACCGCGCCCCTTGGTATTACCCCAAGACCTCGATCCAGGTCGCCATGCCGGCGGCCTGGTGCTCCAGCATGTGACAGTGCAGCATCCACTTGCCGGGGTTGTCGGCGAGGAAGGCGATGCTGGCCTTCTCGTTACGTTGGAGGAGGACGGTGTCGCGCCAGGGCGTTTCGGTCTGGGCGCTGCCGTCGCGCTCGACCACCCGGACGTGATGGCCGTGCAGGTGCAGGGCGTGGGGCCAGGCGGTGTCGTTGATCATCTCGATCACCGCCGTGCGGCCCCGTTCGACGCGCAGCAGGGGCTCGTCCGTCATGCCGGCCGTGCCGTTGAAGGCCCAGGCCTTGCCCTGGTCGACCAGCTCGCGCAGGCCCATGCGCCGGCCCTTGAACCGGGCGCTGGCCATTCGACCCATGGCGCCGCCCTCCATCAGCAGCTCCCGGCGCAGGGCGCCACCGAGGTCCAGGGATCTTGGTAGCGGATTGTCGGGCAAGGCGGCGGGCGGCGGCAAAGGCCGGTCGCGCGTGGGTGCTTCGGGCCGGTAGGCGAGAAAGGCGGTCTCGACCGCGTGGGCGCCGCCGACCTCGAGGATCGCGGTCCGGGCGCCGGGTCCCAGGACCGCGTCGACGACGAGGTCGGCCCGCTGGGCCGGCGCCAGGGTGACGACGCCGTCGGCGGGCTGGTAGGGGGCGATGGGCTGGCCGTCGAGCGCGACCAGCCAGGCGGCGTGGCCGTCGAGCCTGAGCGACAGCACCCGGGCGTTGCAGCAGTTGGCGAGCCGCAGGCGCAGGCGCTCGCCCTTGCGCAGAGCGATTTCCGGCTGCGAGACGCCGTTGACGGTCAGCCAGTTGCCAAGCCGGCCGGCGTGCGCCCAGTCGCGCATGCGCCCCAGGCTGGCCTCGTCGATCTGACCGTCCCCGTCCAGGCGCCAGTCGTCGAAGGCCAGGGCCAGGTCCCGGTCGACCGCCGGCGCCTCGGCCTCCTCGACGATCAGCAGGCCGTAGAGCCCGCGGGCCATCTGCTCCCAGGTCCGGTTGTGGGGGTGGTACCAGAAGGTGCCCGCATCCGGCGGGGTGAAGACGTAGTCGAAGCTCTCGCCCGGCCGCACCGCCGCCTGGGTCAGGCCGGCGACGCCGTCCATGGCGTTGTCGATGCGGATACCGTGCCAGTGGACGGTCGAGGGCTGGTCGAGGCCGTTCTCGAAGCGCAGGTGCAGCTTCTTGCCCTGCCGCGCCCGGATGACCGGGCCCGGCACCCGGCCGTTGTAGCCCCAGACCGCGGTCGGCGCCGCCGCGTCGCCCATCAGCGGCGCCCGCGCGAGGCGGGCCTCCAGGACCTTGACCGCGGCCGAGGCCTCCGCCGGAGAGAGCCGTGGGGCGAGGGTGGACAAGGCGAGGGCCGACCCCGCCGTGGAGAGAAAGCTGCGCCGATTCATCGCCGTGGAGAACTCCTGTCCGGATCGGGAAGCTAGCAGCCTTAACGCAAGCGCGCCAGGGCGGGGGAGACTCATTGGCTGGAAGCCCGGGCGTCGAGATCGTCGTGCCGTCGGCGGATCTCGGGCGGCCAGGTGCTCTTGATGTAGGACAGCACGGCGAGGATCTCGGTGTCGCTCAGGATCCCTTCGTAGGCCGGCATCTCGCTTTTGTAGCCGGGGCCGGCGAAGACCTGCGGGCCGTACTTGGTGAACCGGATCAGGTGGCTGGCGGGGTGGTGCCAGGTGTGCCCGCTGGCGTCGTGGGGCGGGGCGGGCAGCAAGCCGTCGGGGCGCCGCGCCTGCCAGTTCGGCTGGCCTTCGAGATCGGCGCCGTGGCAGGAAGCGCAGTGCTCGGCGTAGACTTGGCGCCCGGCCTGCACGACGCTGCGGTCGTCGGGGCGCAGGACACCGCTCTCTCGCCGCTCGCTCGGAGACCACAGCAAGACTCCGGCCAGCGCTGCCAGTATCAGAAGCGCGAGGCCAATGCCGAGGCGGCGCAGGGGCGGCGCGGTCATTCGGACTCCGGGTGTAAGTTGCAGGTCGTCGAGACCCTCGGAGGCTTGTCTTCGGGCCCCTTTTTACGGGTTCCGCCAGGCGGAAGGTCAAGGCAAGCTGTCGACTCTTCATAAGGAAAACGGCTCGACGGGGGACAGCGATGCCGGTGATTTCCGTGACCTGGAGACGGATCAAGGGGACCGAGGCGGCCCTGGGCTGGGCGGGGCCGCGCAGCGTGGTCGCTGACCGGCCGGCGGGCAAGGCGGGCGGCCAGGGCCTCGGCTTCAACGGCGGCGAGCTCCTGGCCCTGGCGATCGGCGGCTGCTTCTGCAACGATTTGCAGTACGTGGCCCACGACCGCGGCGTCCGGCTGACCGAGGTCGAGGTCGAGGTCACCTTGCAGCTCCAGGAGACGCCCCTGCTGGTCACCGGCGCCGCGATGACCGTGCGCGCCCAGGGCGAGGGTGACGTCGAGGCGGTGATCGCCCAGGCGCAGGCGCTCTCGACCGTCAGCAACTCCATCGCCCGGGGCTTCCCGGTGACGGTCAGCCTTGGGGCGTCGTAGGCGCTTTGCTGGTGGGCCATTCAACCTGGCTGTCATGCCCGGCCATGACAGGCTCAAGGAGGCACGAGCCGGAGCCAATCCTGCGGGCCGGGGTTCTCAGGAGAGCCGATGGACCTTGATTGCCTTCGAGGGCGACCGGTCGCTGCCGGAGGGCGCCTGCCTAATCCAAGACCGCCGTGGCTCCAACCGCATCGCGGTCACGAAGCCTTGATGTCGCGTTAAGCCGACGCCCATGGCTTCGGATGCATAAAGGACGCCCGACGCGAGCGACCCGGGCCGCCGACCGCCATGGACCTTTACTTCCTCTACCTCGCCTTGCTGGGCCTCTGGCCGCCGCTGCTCTGGCCGGCGCTGCGCGCCAGGGGCTGGCTGCGGGTCTGGCTGCTGGTCACGAGCGCCCTCGGCGCCCTGGCGACCCTGCACGAAGCGCGGCTCTGGTTCGCTTCCGGCGAGCCGATCCGGGTCGACATCCTGGCCATCGCCCCGCTGCTCGGCGGCCTCTACGGCGGGGCCGCGGTCCTACTGTTCCGGGCCCGGTGGCGGCGCTTCGCGGCGGTCTACGGCGCGGCGCTGGTCCTGCTCTGGGCCGGCGCGGCGGTGCTCTGGCAGGCCGAGGAGCGGGAACAGGCGCGCTTCCTGGAGGGCCTGGTCCTGGTCGCAAAGGGCGGCTTCCGCAGCCCGCAGGTCTACGAAGACCACTACGGCCCCTTCGCGCCGGCGCCCGAGGGGCTGCCGGCCGGGCACTGGCTGTCCGACGGCGATCCCCTGGCGACCCGCCTGATCATCAATGCCGAGGGGCGGGTCTGGCTGTTTCGCCGGCTCCGCGACGCGGAGACCCTGGACTTCGTCTCGGCCACCGTCCTGCGCCGCGCCGAGGGCGGAGACGGCAGGACCTGGGCCGGCGCCTTGACCGAGGCCCGCCGGACGACCTCGCTTCCGCCCCGGCCGGTGACCGTGACGCGGCGGGGCGCGACCCAGCTGA
Organism: Kiloniellales bacterium; assembly: GCA_030066685.1. NCBI lineage: Bacteria > Pseudomonadati > Pseudomonadota > Alphaproteobacteria > Rhodospirillales > Kiloniellales bacterium. The sequence continues at coordinate 12,552 of JASJBF010000037.1, forward strand.
CGCTGACCTTCCGGGACCGACCCGTCGCCTTCGCCAAGGCCCCGCCGCCCATCGATCCAGCGCCTCGGGCGGAGAACCTGAGATATCTCGGATCCTTCGGTCACGTCGATTGCGGTCCGCGCCGGGTCGAGGTCGTCCAACTCTGGCTCTGGCGGGATCAAGACGGGCTCTACGCGGTCGGGGCGGCACGGCCCTTCGCCAGGGGGCAGCCCCTGCGCTCCGCCAGGCTAATGGTCCTGGGCGCCGGTGCGCCCGAGGGCGAGGCCTGGGTCTTCACCTGGGAGGGGGTCAGGGGCGCCTCCCGGGCGCGGCTCACGCTGGATGACGGGCGTCTGGACCTGGTGCTGAAGGAAGGCAGCCGGCCGGAGCGGCGCCTTCGTCTGCGGCGCAGCGACGGCCCGCTGGGCGGCGACATCATCGACCTGGCGCCGCGGCGCAACGCCGAGGCCTGGGCCCACTGGTTCGACCGCGTGCCGCGGGGCAACAGGCTCAGCGGGGAGCTGCCCGGCTGCTGACGGGGCCGGCCTCAGGCCGCCCGGCTGGCGGCCGCCTTGCGGTCCTCGCGGATCATCTCCGCGCCCTTCTCAGCGATCATGATGGTCGGCGAGTTGGTGTTGCCCGAGGTGATGGTCGGCATGACCGAGGCGTCGACCACGCGCAGGCCTTCCAGGCCGTGGACCCGCAGCCGCGGATCGACCACGGCGCGGTCGTCCTGGCCCATCTTGCAGGTGCTGACCGGGTGGAAGATGGTGCTGGCGATGTCGCCGGCGGCCCGGGCCAGGTCCTCGTCGCTGTCGATTTCGGCGCCGGGCTTGTACTCCTCCGGCGCGAAGCGGGCCAGGGCCGGGGCGGCGCAGATCTTCCGGGTCAGCCGCACCGCGTCGGCGGCGACCTGGCGGTCGGCCGGGTGGGAGAGGTAGTTGGGCCGGATCGCCGGCGCCTCGCGGGGGTCGGCGCTCCTGATGTGGACCGAGCCGCGGCTCTCCGGGCGCAGGTTGCAGACCGAGGCGGTGAAGGCCGGGAAGGGGTGCAGCGGGTCGCCCAGGCGGTCGCAGGACAGCGGCTGGATGTGATACTCCAGGTTCGGCGTCGCCCGGCTGGGATCGCTCCTGGCGAAGCCGCCGAGCTGGCTGGGCGCCATGGTCAGCGGCCCGCGCCGGAACAGGAAATACTCCAGGCCCATGACCGCGCGGCCGAGCAGGCTGCCCGCGCGCTGGTTCAGGGTGACCGTGTGCTTGACCTTGAAGACCATGCGGACCTGCAGGTGGTCCTGCAGGTTTTCGCCGACCCCGGGCAGCTCGTGCCGGAGCTCGATGCCCTGCTCGCGCAGCAGCGCGCCCTGTCCGATCCCCGAGACCTCGAGGAGCTGCGGCGAGCCGACGGCGCCGGCGGCCAGGATGACCTCGCCCCCGGCCTCGCGCCGGGCCTCGGCGCGGGCCGGCCGGCCGTCGTGCCAGAAGTCGAGGCCGGTCGCGCGCCGGCCGTCGAAGCGCAGGCGGGCCGCCTGGGCCCGGGTCAGGACGGTGAGGTTGGGCCGGTCCTGGACCGGCCGCAGGAAGGCCTTGGCGGTGTTCCAGCGCACGCCCTTCTTCTGGTTGACCTGGAAGTAGCCGACGCCCTCGTTGTCGCCGCGGTTGAAGTCCTCGACCGCCGGCAGGCCGACCTCGGCCGCGGCGTCGCGGAAGGCGTCCAGGATCTCCCAGGACAGGCGCGGCGTCTCGACCCGCCATTCGCCGCCGGCGCCGTGGAACTCGCTCTCGCCGGCGTAGTGGTCCTCGGAGCGGCGGAAGTAGGGCAGGACCTCGTCCCAGCCCCAGCCCCGGTTGCCCATCTGGCGCCACTGGTCGTAGTCCTGGGCCTGGCCGCGCATGTAGATCATGCCGTTGATCGAGGAGCAGCCGCCCAGGACCTTGCCGCGCGGATAGTCGAGCGCGCGGCCGTTCAGCCCCGGCTCGGCCTCGGTCTTGAAGCACCAGTCGGTCCGGGGGTTGTTCATGGTGTAGAGGTAGCCGACCGGGATGTGGATCCAGATGTAGCTGTCCTTGCCGCCGGCCTCGAGCAGCAGGACCGAGACCTCCGGATCGGCGCTCAGGCGGTTGGCCAGGACGCAGCCGGCCGAGCCGGCGCCGACGATGATGTAGTCGAAGCTGCCGACGCTGGGCGCGCCCGCGAAGCCCTCCGGCATGTCGCACTCTCCTCTCCCGCCCGGGTCCATCTCGCCGGGCGGAGGGAGGGCCGTCAAGGGGCAGGTGCCGGCGCTTGCCTGTTGACAGGGCGCGGCTTCTTGCGTCTTGTACAACCATGGCGTTTGGTCTGCGGTCGAGAGGGTTCCGGCTCGGGGTCGTGGCGGTCGTCGCGGTGGCGATGTCGCTGCTCGGCCTCGCGCACGCCCTGCCGCGCGGGAACCCGGTCGATCTCGCGGACTACGCCCTGCCGGACGGCACGCTTCCGACGCTCTGCCTGGTTCAGGCGGAGCCTGCCTCCCAGCAGTCGGAGGCGGGTGTTGCGGTCTGCGACGCCTGCCTCATGGGAGCCGGCCTCCAGCTCCCGCTCGCCAAGGCCCCGCCGCTCGGCCGGGCTCACCAGGGCCTGCGTCTTCGCCAGGCCCAACCCGACCAGCCGCAGCGGGGCCTTTGCCGGTCCGGCCAAAAGCTGGCCCGGGCCCCGCCGTCCCTGATTTCGTGATCTAGCAGGCCGTCTTCCCGCCGCCCGGACGCCCCTTCGGACGTGCCGTGGCGCGTGGAGATGCCTGAGAAATCAACGATATTCAGGGAGGCATCATGTCGACGCAGGACCTCGAACTGGCCGCGGGCGCCGCGGCGGACACGGCGAGCGACGGCTCGCTCTACCGCGCCATCTGGCGCTGGCACTTCTACGCGGGGCTCCTGGTCCTGCCCTTCATGGTCTGGCTCGCGCTGACCGGCGGGGTCTACCTCTTCAAGGACGAGATCAACGGCCTGCTCTATGCCGACTACCGGACGGTCGCGCCCTCGGACCGGGCGGCCCTGCCGCCCTCGGAGATCGTCGCCCGGGCGAGCGCCGCACTCGGCGCGCCGGCGATCGGCTACGTCCCGCCCGCGGCCGCCGACCGCTCGGCCCAGGTCCGGGTCAAGACGGCGGAGGGCGAAAAGCGCATCGTCTTCGTCGACCCCGCCAGCGGCGAGGTCCTCGGCGACCAGGCCGACGGCAAGTTCGCCGGCTCGCCGCTGATGCTGCTGATCCGCAAGCTGCACAGCCTCAACTACTTCGGCGAGTATCCGAGCCGGATCATCGAGGCGGTCGGCGGCTTCGCCCTGGTCCTGGTGGTCACCGGCCTCTACCTCTGGTGGCCGCGCGGGCGCGCGGGCGGGGTGGTCTCGCTGCGCGGCGCGCCGGGCCGCCGCGTCTTCTGGCGCGACCTGCACGCCGTCACCGGCGCCTTCGCCGGGCTGCTGATCTTCTTCCTCGCGCTCTCCGGGCTGCCCTGGTCGGGCTTCTGGGGCAGCAACCTGAACCACTACGCCAACCAGGCGGGCCTGGCCTATCCGCCGGGCTACTGGGACGACATCCCGGTCTCGAGCGTGCCGATGAAAGAGGCCATGACCGAGACCTCCTGGTCCCTGGAGAACGCGCCCATGCCGGTCTCGACGCCCAACGGCGCGCAGCCGATCGGCCTCGACCGGGTGGTGGCGACCGCGACCGAACGGGGCATCGCGCCGGGCTATGCGATCGACTTCCCGGGCGACGAGACCGGGGTCTTCACCGCCTCGGTCTACCCGGACCAGATCGCCGGCGAGCGGATCCTCCACATCGACCAGTACTCGGGCGAGGTGCTCTTCGACGCCGGCTTCGCCGAGCTGGGCCCGGTCGGCAAGGCCATCGAGTGGGGCGTCAGCGTCCACATGGGCCAGGAGTTCGGCCTGGTCAACCAGCTGGTCATGCTGGCGACCTGCCTGGCCGTCATCGTCATGTCGGTCGCGGCCGCGGTCATGTGGTGGAAGCGCCGGCCCCAGGGCCGCCTCGGCGTGCCGCCCTATCCGGAGAACAAGCGGGTCTATCTTGCGCTCTGGGGCATCGCCGTGGCCGTCGGCCTGCTCTTCCCGATCACCGGCCTGGCGATCGCGGCCATGATCGCCCTCGACCTGCTGCTGATCCGCTGGGTGCCGCCCTTGCGGCGGGCCTTTGCGTAGCGCTGGCCTGCGCCGTTTGGTGAATCATTCCCCTCCCAACCCGCGTGGCGTCGCACGGTGGACGGAAGAAAGGGGGACCGCAATCGACGAAATCGGTTCCAAAGTCGTGCACTTACAAGGGCACCGCGGCTCTTCTCGGCCTCCCCCAATAACCGCTTTCTCCGGCAAAGCCGCCCGCTGCTGGCGCCGCGGCGAAAGGCGCACGGTCGCCACATCAAGGCATCGATCGGGCCTGCCTGGCCATTTGCCGAACCGCTCAACTGCCTTTCACTGAGTTGCGTCAGTTAGCGCACTTCCCGATCAGACGCGTTCGCGTCTGGCCGGGAGTAGTGCGCTAATGCCTTGAAGTCAGGGCATTACATCCGGCCAGATGGATCGCGAAGCGATTCCATCTGATCGGATAATGCCCTAGTGTCGCAGAGCCTGCATGAGTGCAACTTATCCGACAGGCACGCATCGGATTGAAGGCACCCACCCAGGACCAGACGTTCGAACACCTTTCCGCGGGCTCAGGCGAGATCGAATCGATCAAGGTTCATCACCTTGGTCCAAGCGTCAATGAAGTCACGCACGAATTTCTCGCGTGCATCGTCGGCTGCATAGACCTCTGCGATTGCGCGCAGCTCGGCGTTCGACCCGAAAATCAGGTCGACGGGAGTCGCCGTCCATTTGAACTTACCCGTCTCGCGATCAAGCCCTTCATAAACGCCCTCAGATCTGGGTGACTTCGTCCACTTCGTGGACATGTCGAGCAGGTTCACGAAGAAATCGTTGCTCAAGGTCCCCAGCCGGTCGGTGAGCACACCATGTTTGGACTGTCCGGCGTTTGCATTCAGCGCCCGCATGCCGCCGACCAGAACTGTCATTTCGGGAACGCTCAGGGTCAACAGGCTCGCCCGATCGACCAGCATTTCTGCCGGCGATCGACCGTTGCCGTCACCGAAGTAGTTGCGGAACCCATCGGCGGTCGGCTCGAGCACGGCGAAAGACTCCACATCGGTTTGTTCTTGCGATGCGTCCGTGCGTCCCGGATTGAACGGGACCTGCACGTCGTACCCGGCGTTCTTTGCGGCCTGCTCGATGGCCGCGGAACCGCCTAGCACGATGATGTCTGCGAGCGATACCTTCTTTCCGCCCGACTGCGCGCCATTAAAGTCCTGTTGGATCGTCTCCAGGCGCTCCAGCACCGTTGTAAGCTCATCGGGATCATTGGCTTCCCAATCCTTCTGCGGTGCGAGGCGAACCCGCGCTCCGTTAGCGCCACCGCGCATATCCGTACCGCGATAGGTCGAGGCCGACGCCCAGGCGCTCTTGACCAGTTCGGCTGTGGTCAACCCTGATGAAAGGATCTTGGCCTTCAGCTCCGCGATGTCCTCGGCGTCGATCAATTCGTAATCGACCGCGGGGACCGGATCTTGCCAAAGCAGTTCCTCTTCAGGAACCTCCGCGCCGAGATAGCGCGCCCGCGGGCCCATGTCGCGGTGGGTCAGCTTGAACCAGGCCTTGGCGAACGCGACTTCGAACTCCTCCGGGTTCTCTTGGAAGCGCTTCGCAATTTCCCGATAGCTCGGGTCGAGCTTAAGCGACAGGTCTGTCGTGAACATGATGGGCGCATGGGTCTTCGACGGATCGTGAGCATCCGGCACGATATTCGAATCGGATCCGTTCCGCGGAACCCACTGAATCGCACCCGCGGGGCTCTTGGTCTGCACCCACTCGAAGCCGAACAGGTTGTCCAGATATTGCGTGGTCCAGGCGATCGGATTGGCGGACCATGCGCCTTCCAGCCCGCTGGTGATGGTATCGCCGGCCTTGCCGCTGCCGCACTTGTTCTCCCAGCCGAAACCTTGCTGCTCGATGCCTGCGGCTGCGGGTTCGGGACCAAGACATTTGGATGGATCGGCGGCGCCATGGGCCTTGCCAAAGGTATGTCCGCCAGCGATGAGAGCAACAGTCTCTTCATCGTTCATCGCCATGCGACCGAACGTATCGCGAATATCCTTGGCTGCCGCGATCGGATCCGGGTTGCCGTTGGGCCCTTCCGGGTTCACGTAGATCAGGCCCATCTGAACAGCGCCGAGAGGCTGTTGCAGTTCCCTGTCGCCGCTGTAGCGCTCGTCGGCGAGAAACTCGGTCTCGGGCCCCCAGTACACCAAGTCGGGCTCCCAGTCGTCTTCGCGCCCGCCCGCGAAGCCGAAGGTCTTGAAGCCCATGGATTCCAGCGCGACGTTTCCGGTCAGGATCATCAGATCGGCCCATGAAAGCTTTCGACCGTATTTCTGCTTGACCGGCCAAAGCAACCGACGCGCCTTGTCCAGGTTGGCATTGTCGGGCCAGCTGTTGAGCGGCTCGAAGCGCTGTTGACCGCCGCCCGCGCCGCCGCGACCGTCAGCCACGCGGTAGGTGCCCGCGCTGTGCCAGGCCATCCGTATGATAAACGGCCCATAGTGACCGTAATCCGCCGGCCACCAGTCCTGTGAAGTCGTGAGCACCGTCTCGATCTCCTGCTTCACGGCATTCAAGTCGAGGCTTTTGAACTCCTCGGCATAGTTGAAGCCTTCGCCCATGGGATCGGACTCAGCGGCATGCTGGCGAAGGGGCTGCAGATTCAGCTGTTCAGGCCACCAAAATTGGTTCGACTTTGGTTTGTCTTGGGCGGAAGTAGGGGTGGCTGCGACCAGCGCAATCAGTAGAGACAGCACGGTCGCCGGGATGGCGACTATGGACACCGCAGTTCTAACCATTTGAGTTGGGTCCTCCCGGTTGCTCGCGGATTCGCGATGTCAGTTTGAAGCAAACACGCACGCCTTCATCCCTACTGAGCCCCGGGCCAACTTCCGTTGAACACCGTGACGGGAGCGTGACCTGAGGCGCAGAACCAGCGGCAATTTTCGCAACCTCTGAGGCGTGCCTCATCGTCGCAATACCTTAGAATGATTCTTAAAAAAAGACAAGAAAAACTCGGGGATACTGCAACCTAAAATATGCCAGAGCGCCTTTCTTGGGCTCACCTGGGAGCGACGCTCAGATGTGGTGTCGGAACCCAGTCGCAAGACGCCGGCAACGCTCGCTGGCCTTGGAGATGAGTGTCGTCAATGACTTGGAGAGGCGTCACCCGGGGTCGCGAAAGGATCGTCCTTCTTCCGATCCGGCCCGTCACGGCAAGCTTACAGATCCGCCGCGCGATGCTGCCCGGCGCATGTTGCAAATGGCGACGAACGCCAAAGTTGAGATTGAAACGCCAATCCTCTGCAGGCCCGTCCGAATGTCTGGGTCGGGTCTCAGCTTGCCCTTCGCCGACGGCGCCAACCACGCCCGGATGCGTATAGACAGGGACATCCTCTATGTCCGAACGACGTGTTCAGCCGAATGTTGGTTTTGCCCGGGTTTTGTGGACACCTAGGGCATTACATCCGGCCAGATGGATCGCTTCGCGATCCATCTGGCCGGATAATGCCCTAACTTCAGAGCGATAGCGCATTACTCCCGGCCAGACGCGAGCGCGTCTGATCGGGATGTGCGCTAGAACGAGGCGCCTTGAGCGCCGGGAGGTGTCAGATGACGAAGCCGAAGCGATACAAACGCTACAGCGCAGAGTTCAAACGGTAAGCCCTTCTCCGGGCGAGCGAAGAAGGCATAACAGACAAAGCGGTCTGCGATGAGCGGGGGATGATCAGCATACGGCAGTTTCGCCGCTGTCGAGGGGAGCTGGAGCTCTTGGGTAAAGAAGCATTTCCTGACAAGGGCCGAAGCCGCGATCGAGCGCGCCACATCCGGCGATCGTCAAGCGTTCAAGAGTCCGAAGCCCGGGTAAGCGCTTGTCTCACGCCGCCAGGATCCAGTCGCGGACCGTCGTGGCCTGAGGGGAGAGGGTCTGGTCCTTGGGCCAGACGACGTAGAAGCCGGCGCCGGTGGCCTGGCTCTGGGGCAGGGGGCGGAGGAGGAGGCCGCGCTCGACCAGGGGGGCGGTCAGGTGCTGCCAGCCCAGGGCCACGCCCTGACCCTCCAGGGCGGCCTGCAGGACCAGGGCGTAGTCGTTGAGCCGCAGGCCCTCGCCGCGGTCGTCGTGGTCAAAGCCGGCGGCGGCGAACCAGTCGCGCCAGCTCGGGCTCGGCCGGAAGGGCTCGTCCAGGTGGATCAGCTTGTGGCGCGCCATCTCGGCGAGGTCGCGCGGCGCGCCGACGGCCTGAAGATAGGCCGGGCTGCAGACCGGGAAGATCTCCTCCGGCGCGACCAGGGCCGAGTCGTAGGACGGCCAGGCGCCGTCGCCCAGGCGGACGCCGAGGGAGATGCCCTCGGCGCGCAGGTCGACGTCCTTGTCCGAGGTCTGCAGGCGCAAGTCGATCTCGGGATGGGCCTCGCGCAGTTGAGCCAGGCGCGGCACCATCCAGTAGCCGGCGAAGGCGGTCGAGGCGGAGAGCGTGACGTGGCGGTCGCCGCGCTGGCGCTTCAGGGTCTCGGCCGAGCGGCGGATGTGGGCAAGGCCGATGGCCAAGTCGTGGAAAAAGCGCTCGCCGTTCTCGGTCAGGGCGATGCCGCGGTGGCGGCGGTGGAACAGGGTCACGCCGAGGGCGGTCTCGAGCTGCCGGATCGAATAGCTGATCGCGGCCTGGGTCACGCCCAGCTCCTCGGCGGCGCGGGTGAAGCTGCCGTGGCGGGCGGCCGCCTCGAAGGCGAAGAGGCCGCTGGGCGAGGGGATCAGGCGGCGTAGGCTATCCATAAGCTGAGCTTATTCAAAGGCTCAGGATTTTCCAAGTTCACCCGCCTTCGGCCCTGAGCTAGCCTGATGAAAAGGACCGCTTTGGCAACCTCTGCCGGAGGGAGGCAGCATGGCCGCATCAGCCGCCCGACGCCGTCGCGAGGTGACGGAGAACCCATCCCCGGCGCGGCGCGCGGGCCGACGTGCCCGGCGCGAGCGCGCCCCGGTCACCGGGCCGGCCTACATCACCCGGCGGATCCCGACCTACGAGCTGGTGAGCGAGGAGGGCCTGGCCCTGATCGAGGCGCAGGCCGAGCGCATCCTGAAGGAGATCGGCATCGAGTTCCGCGGCGACGAAGAGGCGCTGCGGTTGTTCAAGGCGGCCGGCGCCGAGGTCTCCGGCCCGCGAGTCCGCTTCGAGCCCGGCCAGGTCCGGGCGCTCTGCAGCACGGCGCCGCGCCAGTTCACCCAGGTGGCGCGCAACCCGGCGCGCTCTGTCGTGATCGGCGGCGACCACACGGTCTTCTCGCCGGCCTACGGCGCGCCCTTCGTGCGCGACCTGGAGGGCGGGCGCCGCTACGGCGCGATCCAGGACTTCGCCAACTTCGTCAAGCTCGCCTACCTCTCGCCCTGGCTGCACCATTCCGGCGGCACCATCTGCGAGCCGGTCGACATCCCGGTGAACAAGCGCCATCTCGACATGGTCTACGCGCACCTGCGCTGGTCGGACAAAGCTTTCATGGGCTCGGTCACGGCGCCCGAGCGGGCCGCGGACTCGATCGAGATGTGCCGGATCCTCTTCGGCGCCGATGTCGTCGACGAGACCTGCGTCATCCTCGGCAACATCAACGTCAACTCGCCCTTGGTCTACGACGACGTGATGTCGGGGGTGCTGCGGACCTATGCCGCGGCCAACCAGGCCACCATCGTGGTGCCCTTCATCCTGGGCGGCGCCATGGGGCCGGTGACCCCGGCGGGGACCATCGCCCAGGCCCATGCCGAGGCCCTGGTCGGGGTCGCCCTGACCCAGCTGGTGCGGCCCGGGGCGCCGGCGATCTACGGCAACTTCCTCTCCTCCATGTCGCTGCGCAGCGGCGCGCCGACCTTCGGGACGCCGGAGCCGGCGCTGGCCTACATCGCGGTCGGCCAGCTCGCCCGCCGGGCCGGCCTGCCGGTCCGGGTCGGCGGGGCGCTGACGGCTTCCAAGGTGGCGGACGGGCAGGCCCTGCAGGAGAGCGCGGATTCCATGATGCCGGCGATCCTGGCCGGCGCGAACTTCATCCTGCACTCGGCCGGCTGGCTCGAAGGCGGCCTCTCGATGGGCTACGAGAAGTTCGTGCTGGACTGCGACCGCTTGGGGATGCTGCACGTCTTCATGAAGGGCCTGGCTCTGGACGAGAACGCCTTCGCCATGGCGGCCTTCCACGAGACCGGGCCCGGCGCGCACTTCCTCGGCACGGCGCACACCATGGCCAACTACGAGACCGCCTACTACGAGCCGCCGCTCGCCGACTGCAAGTCCTTCGAGCAGTGGCGCGACGAGGGCGAGAAGGACTCTCTGCAGCGGGCCAGCGAACGCTGGCGCGAGCTTCTGGCCGGCTATGAGGCGCCGGCCCTCGATCCCGGCATCGACGAGGCGCTCAAGGCCTTCATCGCCCGGCGCAAGGGCAGCCTGCCCGACATGTGGCACTGACGGCCAAACCATGCGGATCCTCGACGCCGACGCGGTCCTCGCGCTCTCGCCCTTCGGCCCGCTGATCGAGGCCCTGGCCGAGGCGCACCGCCAGGCCCTGCCCGAGATCGGCCGGGTCTTGTTGAGCCCGCCGGCCGAGAGCGGCCACGGCGAAGAGGGGTTCCTGGTGCTGCCGGCCTGGGCGCCGGGGCGGGCCCTGGGCGTCAAGATGGCCAGCATCTTTCCGCAGAACGTCGAGGCGAGCGAAGGCCTGCCGACGGTGCAGGCGGCCTATCAGCTCTTCGACGGGGGCAACGGCAGTCCCCTGGCGGCGATCGACGGCACGATGCTGACCCTGCGCAAGACCGCGGCCGACTCCGGCCTGGGCGCCAAGCTCCTGGCGCGCGCGGACGCGGAGGTGCTGCTGATGGTCGGCGCCGGGGCCCTGGCGCCGCATCTCATCGCCGCCCACCGCACGGCGCGGCCCTCGATCCGCCGGGTGCTGCTGTGGAACCGCAGCGCGCCGCGGCGCGACCTTCTGCTGCGGGAGCTGGAGGCCGAGGGCGTTCCGGTGGAGGTGGCGGAGGATCTGGATACGGCGGTGCCGCAGGCCGACGTGATCTGCGCCGCGACCATGGCGACGGCGCCCCTGGTCCAAGGCGCCTGGTTGAAGCCCGGCGCGCACCTCGACCTGGTCGGCGGCTTCACGCCGGCGATGCGGGAAGCCGACGACGAGGCCGTGCGCCGGAGCCGGGTCTTCGTCGACTACCGCGGCTCCACCGTAGGCGAGGCCGGGGACCTGACCCAGCCAATCGCCGCCGGGGTCATCACCGAGGACGACGTCCTGGGCGATCTCTTCGACCTCTGCTCTGGGCGGCAGTCGGGCCGGGAAAGCGAGGCGGAGATCACCTTCTACAAGAACGGCGGCGGCGGGCACCTCGACCTCTTCACCGCCGAGTTCATCTTCCGGCAGGCCTGAGGGGGAGGGCGATGCCGCAGCCGGACTTCCCGCACCTCTTCTCGCCGCTCCCCCTGCGCCACAAGACCCTGAAGAACCGCCTGGTCTTCGGCGCCCACACGGCCAACATGTCGGCCGAGGGCCTGCCGGGCGAGCGGCACCGCGGCTACTACGAGGAGCGGGCCCGCGGCGGCGCGGCCATGATCGTGGTCGAGCCCATGCCGGTCCATCCGACCGCCGTGCTGACCCGCGGCAACTTCCGCCATTCCGACGATGCCGTCATCCCGGCCTTCCGGCGCATCACCGAGGCCTGCAAGGCCCACGACGCGGTGATGCTGCAGCAGCTCTACCACGTCGGCCAGCACGGCGACTTCGACAACTCCTTCCGGCCCAACTGGTCGCCTTCGGGCCAGCCCTCCTACCACGACTCCGACGGCAGCCACGCCATGACCGAGGCCGAGATCGAGGAGGTTCTCGAGGCCTTCGTCCGGGCGGCCTGGCGCTGCAAGGAAGCCGGTTTCGACGGGATCGAGCTCTTCGCCGCCTACCACGCCCTGATCGACCAGTTCTGGACGCCCTGGTCGAACCGGCGCGAGGATCGCTGGGGCGGGTCCTTCGAGAACCGCATGCGCTTCTCGACCGAGCTGACCACGCGGATCCGCAAGGTCGCCGGCGAGGACTTCGTCATCGGCATGGCCGTCTCCCTGCATCCCGTCGTGGAGGTCTCGCTCTCGGTCGAGGCCATGCAGGAGATCGCGGCCTATCACGACCGGCGCGGCCTGATCGACTACATCACCTGCGGCACGGGCAGCTACTTCGACTTCTATCCTTTGATGCCGACGGCGATCTATCCGGACAAGTTGGGCGCGCCCTACGCCGAGGCCCTGAAGCAGGCGGTGACGCATGCACGCGTGCAATGCGAGAGCCACATCCGCACCCCTGAGGCCGCCAACACCGTGATCGGCGCCGGCCAGGCCGACATGGTCAGCATCGTGCGCGGCCAGATCGCCGACCCGCAACTGGGTGTAAAGGCCTTGGAGGGCCGGGCCGAGGACATCCGGCCCTGCCTGTCCTGCAACCAGATGTGCTGGGGCCGGCGCCACCGGGACTACTGGATCTCCTGCCTGGTCAATCCCTCGGCGGGGCGGGAGTTCGAATGGCAGGGCGACCGCTTCACGCCGGCCGAGAGGCCGCGGCGGATCCTGGTGGTCGGCGGCGGCCCGGCGGGCCTCGAGGCGGCGCGGGTCGCCGCCTCCCGTGGCCACCGGGTGACCCTGGCCGAGGCGGCGCCGCAGCTCGGCGGCCGCTTCCGCCTGGCCGGGGAGCAGCCGCGGCGGGCGCAGATCCTCGATCTGATCCATTGGTACGAGACCCAGCTCGCCAAGCTGCAGGTCGAGGTCCGGCTCAACACCCCGGTCGAGCCCGAGGAAGTGGAGGCGGCCGAGGCCGAGGCCGTGGTCTTGGCGACCGGCTCCCTGCCGGCGGAGACCGGATTCCAGCGCGGCCTGCCGCAGCTCGAGACCCTGCCCGGGATCGAGAGGGGCGGGGTCTATTCGGTCGAGGACGTCATGGGACTGGCGGCGCGGCCTGGCAAGCGGGTCGTCGTCCTCGACGACATCGGCCATTGGCACGGCGCCGGCACGGCCTGGCAGCTGGCCGAGCAGGGCCACGCGGTCACCATCGTCACCCGCTTCCCCATGGTCGCCTGGGAGCTGATCCGCACGGCCACCGACTGGCCGCTGCGCAAGAGGCTCAAGGAGCTTGGGGTCGAGAGCGTGACCGACGCCGGCATCACCGCCTGGCACGGCGACGCCGCCGAGGTGCTCGACCTGCGCGACGGCACGACCCGGCGGATCGCGGCCGAGACCCTGGTGCTGGCCACCACCAACGTCTCCCAGACCTGGCTGGCCGAGGCCCTGGCCGGGAGCGGCAAGGAGATCCACTCGATCGGCGATTGCGTGGCGCCCCGCCTCGCGGTCATGGCAATCTACGAAGGCCGCGAGCTGGGGATGCGGCTTTAGGTTAGGTATTGGCTCATGACGTTTGGCGCGCTTGTCGAGTCGTTACCCCCCACCCTAACCCTCCCCCACAAGGGGGGAGGGCACGATGAGCTGCGCCAAGGAGTTTCTCCCTCCCCCTTGATGGGGGAGGGATGGGGTGGGGGTGATATCTTTAGGCTGACAAGGTGGGCTTGGTGCCGTGCAAAGGCCATTCAAGCAGGAGGCCGGCATGACCTCTAAGGACCCGCTCCTGCAGCCCTATCAGCTGAAGCACCTGACCCTGCGCAACCGGATCATGTCGACGGCGCACGAGCCGGCCTATTCCGAGGACGGTCTGCCCAAGGACCGCTACCGGCTCTATCACCTGGAGAAGGCCAAGGGCGGCATCGCCCTGACCATGACCGCGGGCTCGGCCCTGGTCGCCGAGGACTCGCCGGCCGCCTTCGGCAACCTGCACGGCTACAGGGACGAGATCGTGCCCTGGCTGAAGCGCCTGGCCGACGACTGCCACGAGGAAGGGGCTGCGGTGATGATCCAGATCACCCACCTGGGCCGGCGCACCAGCTGGAACCATTCCGACTGGCTGCCGGTGCTGGCGCCCTCCTCGGTGCGCGAGCCGGCCCACCGGGCCTTCCCCAAGGAGGCCGAGGACTGGGACCTGGAGCGCATCATCGCGGCCTACGGCGCGACGGCCCAGCGCATGCAGGCCGCGGGCCTGGATGGCATCGAGCTGGAGGCCTACGGCCACTTCATGGACGGCTTCTGGTCGCCGGCCACCAACAAGCGGACGGACGAGTGGGGCGGCAGCCTGGACAACCGCCTGCGCTTTACCTTCAGGGTGCTGGAGGAGATCCGCAGGCAGGTCGGGCCGGAGTTCATCGTCGGCATCCGCATGGTCGCCGACGAGGACTGGGAGAAGGGCCTGAGCCGCGAGGAGGGCGTCGAGATCGCCCGGCGCCTGGTGGCCGGGGGGCAGGTCGACTTCCTCAACATCATCCGCGGCCACATCGAGTCCGACGCGGCGCTGTCCAAGGTCATCCCGGTCCAGGGCATGGCCTCGGCGCCGCACCTGGACTTCGCCGGCGAGGTCCGGGCCGAGACCAGGTTCCCGGTCTTTCACGCCGCGCGCATCAACGACGTCGCCACCGCCCGCCACGCCGTGGCCGAGGGCAAGCTCGACATGGTCGGCATGACCCGCGCCCACATCGCCGAGCCGCACATCGCGCTCAAGGTCATGGAGGGGCGCGAGGCGGAGATCCGGCCCTGCGTCGGCGCGACCTACTGCCTGGACCGGATCTACGAGGGCCACGAGGCGCTCTGCATCCACAACCCGGCGACCGGGCGCGAGGCGACCATGCCCCACGTCATCGCGCGCGGCGAAGGCCCGGCCCGGCGCGTGGTGGTGGTCGGCGCCGGCCCGGCCGGCCTGGAGGCGGCGCGGGTCTCGGCGGAGCGCGGCCACGAGGTGATGCTCTTCGAGGCGGCAGGCGATCCCGGCGGACAGGTCCGCCTGGCGGCCCAGCACCGGCGCCGGCGCGAGCTGATCGGCATCGCCGACTGGCGGGCCGAGCGCTGCGCGGCGGCGGGGGCCGAGCTGCGCTTCAACGTCTACGCCGAGGCCGAGGACGTCCTGGCCGAAGAGCCGGACGTGGTGGTCGTCGCCACCGGCGGGCTGCCCAACGCCGAAGTCCTCGATGAGGGCAACGCGCTCGCGGTCACGACCTGGGACATCCTGTCGGGCGACGTCAAGCCGGCGGAGGAGGTGCTGCTCTTCGACGACAACGGCGGCCATCCCGGCCTGCAGGCGGCCGAGCGCATTGCCGAGAGCGGCGCCCGCCTGGAGATCGTCACGCCCGAGCGCTTCTTCGCGCCCGAGGTCGGCGGCCTCAACCACGTCGCCTACGCCCAGTGCTTCCAGAAGCACGGCGTGGCCATCACCATCAACCGCCGCCTCCTGGGCCTGCGCCGCGAGGGCAACAAGCTGGCCGCGCGGATCGGCAGCGACTACGGCGACTGGGCCGAGGAGCGCCTGGTCGACCAGGTGGTGTTGGAGCACGGCACCCTGCCGCTCGACGAGCTCTACTTCGCCCTCAAGGAGCTCTCCTCCAACCGCGGCGAGGTCGACTACCGGGCCCTGATCGCCGGCCGTCCGCAGGAGATCGCGACCAATCCCGAGGGCCGCTTCCAGCTCTTCCGCATCGGCGACGCCGTCTCCAGCCGCAACATCCACGCCGCCATCTACGACGCGCTCAGGTTGTGCAAGGATTTGTGATTTCTCAAACTGCGGCTTGAAGTCGCGCGCGAAGCGGTCGATCCTCAAGCCCTGGGGATGGGGCCCTGTGCGATGGAGGACCCGGACGTTGCGGCGGCTTTTTGTATTCGGGGCGGTGCTGGCCGTCTGCGTCCTCTATGGCGAGACGGTCCTTTCGCAGCAGCTCCTCAGCGTGTCGTTCAAGAACGTGAGCTACAACTCGGTTCATCTGACCATCAACGACGACGTGTGCAAGCGCTTGGTCTTCCAGCGCCGCCTCGCCAACGCGGCCACGACGCGCTTGCGGTTCTGCGCCGACCGTCGCGGCAGGGCACAGGTCTCGGTCTACGACTATCGCGGCCGCCGCTACACCTTCAGTAACGTGATCGACGGCCGGACGATCTCGCTTCCGGTGCGCTGAGGCCGCCCGGCCGCAGCCGGACCTTCAGGAAATCGACGAAGGCGCGGACCTTGAGCGGCAGGTAGGCGCGGCTGGGATAGAGTAGCCAGGCGGCGGTATCGAAATCGGTGGCGGTGACGCGGTGCCCCGGGAAGAGGTCGACCAGCCGGCCGGCGGCGATGTCGGCGCCGATCAGCCAGTCCGCGAGCAGCGCAGGGCCGAGGCCGTTGAGGGCGCAGTCGCGCTGGGCCAGGGCCGAGGAGATCACGAAGCGGCCCTCGATCGGCACCTCGGTCCGGCGCCCGGCAGGGTCCAGAAAGATCCAGCGCGAGCGGAAGCCGGGCAGGGCGAAGGTCAGGCAGGGCCGGCCGCGCAGCATCTCGGGGGTCGCGATCCCGCCATTACGGGCCAAATAGTCAGGGCTGACGCAGACCCGGTAGCGGGTGTCGAAGAGGCGCAGGCCGATCAGGCCGCTGTCCCGCCTGGGCCCAAGGCGCAGGGCGACGTCGATGCGCTCCGCCACCAGGTCCAGGTTGCTGTCGGTCAGCAGCAGCTCCAGGGCAAGCTGCGGGTAGCGGCGCTGCAGCTCGGGCAGCAGGGGCACCAGGCAGGTCTGGCCGAAGGCGACGGAGGCGGTCACCCGCAGGGTCCCGCTCGGCGCCTCCTGGAGGTCCGTCGCCGCCTGCCGCGCCTGCTCCAGCTCGCCGAGCAGGGGCTCGACCCGCGCGAAGTAGAGGGCCCCGGCCTCGGTCGGGGCCAGGCGCCGGGTCGTCCTCTGAAACAGCCGGAGCCCGAGCTCGGCCTCCAGCGCGGCGACGCTGCGCGAGATCGCCGAGGGCGAGACGTCGCGGTCCCGCGCCACCGCCGCGAAGCTGCCGCGGCGCATCACCTCGGCAAAGACCTGTAGAGCGGAGATTTCCATTCGTGCAGTTTACGCACGAATATTGTGCTTGGCATCCTGTTTATGCGATTTCAGCACCGATATAGCCTGCCGGCTCCGGAACTCGAAAACCAGGAGGAGACCCCCGATGACCCGGATCGCCGTGCTGGGCCTTGGCGCCATGGGATCGCGGATGGCCGCCCGGCTGCTGGCCGCCGGCCACGAGGTGAGCGTCTACAACCGCAGCCCCGAACGCGGCGCCCCGCTGGAAGCCCGGGGCGCGCGCCGCGCCGCCACGCCCCGCGAGGCGGCGTCGGGAGCGGCGGTGGTGATCGCCATGCTCCGCGACGACGCGGCCTCGCGGACGGTCTGGCTGGACCCTGAGACGGGCGCGCTCGGCGGCTTGGGCGCGGGCGCCCTCGCCATCGAGTCGAGCACCCTGACGCCCGGCTGGGTGCGCGACCTGGCCCCGGCGGTCGCCGGCACCGGCGCCCGCTTCCTCGAGGCGCCGGTGGCCGGATCGCGGCCCCAGGCCGAGGCCGGGCAGCTGATCTATTTCCTCGGCGGCGAGGCCGAGGCCGTGGCGGCGGCCCGGCCGGTGCTCGAGGCCCTGGGCGGGGCCCAGCACCACGTCGGCCCGGCCGGGGCGGCCGCGGTGGTCAAGCTGGCGGTCAACGCCTTGTTCGGGATCCAGGTCGCCGCCGTGGCGGAGATCCTCGGACTCTTCAGAAAGGCCGGCCTCGATGCGGCGGCCGCGGCGGCGGTCCTGGGCGAGACCCCGGTCCTGAGCCCGGCGGCCAAGGGCGCGGCGGGCCTGATGCTGGCCGGCAACTTCGCGCCGCAGTTCCCGATCGACCTGGTCGCGAAGGACTTCGGCTACGTCGCCGCGGCCGCCGCCGACGCCGGTGCCGAAATGCCGATCGCGGCGGCCGTGCGCCAGGTCTACGTCCGGGCGGCGGAGGCGGGCCTCGGCGGCGACAACATCGCCGGCGTGGCGCAGCTCTTCGGCTAAGGGCAAGGTACGCCGGCTCGGCCTGGCGATTATCCAAGCGGTCGGGCGTGGACTAGGTGTTTGGTCCCGGCATAAGACCGACCCGGTCCATCGAATGCCGGGACTTAACACTCATTTGGACATCTTGATCATCACTGTCCCGATCAACGTAACGCCTGTGGATGCCAGGCGCGCCAGGTCGAGGCGCTCCTTGAGGAAGAAGACGCCAACGAGCACAGCGAAGATCATGCTGGTTTCCCGGACAGCGGATACCAGCGCCATAGGCGCCTGCGTCATTGCCCAAATGACAATCCAGTACGCCAAGAGCGATATGATGCCCGCGAGCACTCCAAGCTTCCAGGATTTCCGCAGCGATACAAAAAACCGACCCCTTCGCAGATAGAGCGCCAACAAGGTTATTGGAATTCCGTTCAAGAGGTGGACCCAGAAAGTGTAGCTATGGGCACTGTCGGCAAGACGGGCGCCTAAACCGTCTGCGACTGTGTATCCGGCTATAACGACGCCCGTGCTCACGGCATACAGCATTGCCTTGGGTTCCCTGAGGCCGCCCGCGCCACGCGTGAGGGTCAGGCTCATGATCCCCAGCGCGATAAGAACAACCGACAGAGCAGCCTGGCGGTTCAGTGATTCGCCCACAATTGCAACGGATATGACCGCAACGATCAGCGGCGCGGAACCCCGGGCAATGGGATAGACGTGACTCAGATCACCATAGCGATATGCATTGATCAGAAACACGAAGTAGGCCGTGTTCAGGGCGGTTGAAGCCCAAATATACGGCCAGCTTGCCGGCGTTGGAAACGCCACAAACGGGACAACCAGCATGGCAACGGCAATCTGGCTCATCTGCATGATTGCTATCATGACAAGCCGATCGCCATTCACCTTGACCAGCGCATTCCACGCCGCATGAAACAGGGCTGCGCCAAGCACCATCGCAAACACTCCGGTCGTCATATCAATCTCCGTGTCCGATAGTGTTCATCCCTGGTGTCGATTTCGGCTCGTTTGCCCGACCCGACCCGTGAATTGCGCCATGATCAGCGGAAAATGCGCAGGAGCCGGCGCATCTCCGGACATTCGCGCGCCCAGGTCTGAAGTTGGGGTCATAGCAGTCGTGCTGCGGACGTGCCCAGAAGGTCGTGGTGTTGCCAGAACCAGACAATCTCTCAGACCACAACGATGCCCGATTCTTAAGGCGCCGGAATCGGTATACCCATTCGATCTGAGCAAGAGAAAAGCCGAAGAATTTGGGTTGCCGAATGGTTGCTTAGGAAACGGAGCCTCCTTGGCCGTCGAATCGAAGTGCAAATCCTGCGCATTTAGCTTTCAATTGAGAGAAGCGGTTCAGGGTTGAGCCCAAGCGAACTCGATCGGGTTGCTGCGGGGTCGGAGAGGCAGGATGGACATCGTCACCGCTCTGGCGATCGCAACGATCGCGATCGTTCTGGTATTTGACTACACCAACGGCTTTCACGATGCCTCGAACATAGTCGCCACGGTCATCGCGTCGCGCGCCATGACGCCGATCCAAGCGGTCATCTTGATCGCTATCTTTGAGTTTCTCGGCCCACTCCTCGGCGGCACCGCCGTGGCCAACACCATCGGCAAGTTCATCGACGTGAGCGCGCTGGCCGGGATCACCTCGCTCGGCATTATCTTGGCCGGCGTGATCGGTGCCATCGTCTGGAACCTAGGGACCTGGTGGTTCGGCATTCCCTCTAGCTCATCCCATGCCCTCGTTGGCGGTCTGGTCGGCCCGGTCGTGGTCTCGGCCGGTTTCGACTACGTGGTCTGGGGCTTCAGGGAACTGTTTTTGCACGGCCATGTGACCGGTGTGACCAAGGTGTTGCTCGCGTTGATCCTCTCCCCGATTATCGGCTTCTGGGTCGGCTTCGTCCTACAGCGCTTCACCGGCCTGCTGCTGCGCGGTGCCCGACCATCTCTCAATCGCTACCTGCGCCGATCCCAGATCGCGACCTCCGCCTGGCTGGCCTTCTCACATGGCACCAACGACGCCCAGAAAAGCATGGGCATCATCACCCTGGTGCTGGTGACCGGCGGCCTGATCACCAGCTTTGAGGTGCCGTTCTGGGCGATCCTGGCCTGCGCTGCCGCGATTACTTTGGGCATATTGTCAGGGGGCTGGCGTATCGTGCGCACAGTCGGCTTCGGGATCTACAAGGTTCGGCCGCTGCACGCGCTGAACGCTCAGGTGACCGCAGCGGGCGTGATCTTCGGAGCGGCTTTGGTCGGCGGGCCGGTGTCGACCACCCACGTAGTGAGCTCGTCGATAATGGGGATCGGTGCATCGGAACGCCCGAAGTCCGTGCGCTGGGCGAAGGCCAAGGAGATTGTCTCGACCTGGTTGATCACGATTCCGGGTGCGGCCACGATCGGAATCCTCGCCTGGTTCGTGGTGCAGGTACTCCTATAATGCCACGATAGCCAGCCGCATCGGACCGCCGACGGTCACGCCGTGCCGCTTGGAGGAATTGCAATGAGTGGAGGTTCGGGCAACGTCGTCACGAAACTGGTCGATCGCGTGTTCCCACGCATGCCGGACTTCTACGGCCTGATGAACGACCAGTGCGATCTCCTCGTGACCGCAATGGAGGAGTTCGTCGAATACATGCGCACTGGCGACCCTAACACCGGCAAGCAGATCGCGAGTGTTCTGGAGAAGCAAGGCGACGAGCTGAAAAGGCGCAATTTGCGGGTCCTCAACAAGGCCTTCGCCACGCCGATGGACCGCGAGGAAATCTATCGTGCGATCGAAGGCATCGACCACGTCCTAAACTACGCCAAGACCACGGTGCGCGAGATGGAGGCATTCGACGTCGAACCGGACGGCCACACCCTCGAGATGGCCATCCATCTGAAGGATGGATCCCAAGCGTTGCAAGCGGGCTTCCGCAAGATCGCCACCGCGCCAGCGCAGGCCGAGTCAGATGCCCAAGCCGCACGCAAGGCTGAGCGTCAGATCGAGAAGTGCTACCGCCGAGCGCTGGCCGAGCTTCTCAAGGCCGAGGCCTACCACGCTGAGCTACAGGAGAAGAGCGGTGGCACCGGCACGGATGCGCTGCGCTGCATGACCGAGATCCTGAAGCGGCGCGAGATCTACCGCCACCTGTCGAACGGCGGCGACCGCTTGGCGCACACGGGACAGACCCTGCACGACATCATAGTCAAGATCGCCTGAGGCTCGGCTTCTGATTGGATGGCCTGATGGCGCGTGCCATCGGCATCGCTCCCTGGCGGCGCAAGCCAAATGCGACGCCAAGTGGGATCATCGAGACGCGGGCGGAAGTTGCCAAAGCACTTGAGGCCGACATCGTGACCCGAAACGGTCCGTTGGGTGGATCGGGTAAATGACTGCTTCGTGGTGATCTGGTTTACCGCTGAATGCTTTGAGGGGAGAACCTCAGCTTGGGAAGATGTTGATGTACTTCGTCCACCGAATAGCCAGCTCAGATTTCGAGCTCATCGTGTGTCTGAGGTTGCCACTGCACCCGTAGGCCACCCTCGATCCCGACAACTACGGGTCAAAACCACAAACCGCCACCTACCCGACAATAAACCGTTTGCCAATAGCCAGGCTCAACGCCCATTCGCCAGTTTGCTTTTCTTATGCTCCTCGAGTTCATTCAACCCGGTAAGCTCGCATAAGACGTCTTCATCGAGCGATTCAACGGCAGCTACCGTGACGGCGTTGTCTATATCTGGGCCTTAATTGTCCTCGACCAAGTCTGAGAAGAGACTGAGCAATGGCTGGGAGAGTGCGATACGGTGCGCCCGTACGAATCACTCGGGGACATCTCTTTCAATTGCCGTGGACTTGGAGAATCTCTACCTATGCCGAGACCTAGAGCAGCCTGCGTTCATTCGAACGCAGATGAGCTGCTCTATCTGGATGAAATAGATCAAGTTATCTGCGCTCAATTGATTCCGATTGAGCGCAGATAACTTGATCTAGTATGGGGCAGTGAACACAACGACTTTGCTATAATCGACACGGTTCAGATCGGGCCCGGCGTGTGTCGTATTGCTTTCTGTGGTGAGCCATCGGACGGCATTCAGGGCCGTGATGGATTTGGCAGCCGCTCATCTCGTTTAGTGCGGCCTGGTAACTCTGGCTCGGGATCCTCGGTGGCGGCGGGTCGCACGCGCCTAATCGTCACCCGGTCTATCCGCCGCGGCGATGCCTCGGAAATCTTCACCTCCAGGCCATCAATAGTAAAGACGGCGTCTTTCTCGGGAATCGAGTCGGTGCGGGTCAGGATCCAGAGACTCACCGTATCGGTGGGCTTACCCGGGAGGTCGAGGTCGAAGTAATCCTCAACGACGCGTAGCTCTGTAGATCCATCGACGGCTAGCTCGTGCTCGGAAACCCTGGTCGCCATGGTCTGTGCAATGTCACTTTCGTCGTAGATCTCACCCACCAGCTCTTCGAGGAGGTCTTCGAGGGTCACGATGCCCCTGATCACGCCATGTTCATCCACGACGATGGCAAGGTGGCGCCTGTTTCGCAGCAGTTTCGAGAACAACTCGTCAATGCCCTGGAATTGGGAGACAAACAAGGGGTCGTGGGCGATCTCGTCGAGCCGTGCACTGACCCGGCCGTCGGCCACCGCGGTGAGCAGATCGCGCAGATAGAGTACCTTGTAGAGGTTGTCTCGATTTTCATCGTGAAGTGGAATGCGTGTGTAGGAGCCTTCTGCCACGAGAGGCAACGCTTTGGTGACCGTCTTGCTTCCGTCGAGCGAGAAAACGTCGCCATGGGGCGTCATTACGTCCCGGACCTTGAGGTCATGAAACTCGAACACGCGCTCGATGATTTCGCGCTCGCCCTGGTCTATCGTGCCCTCCCGCTCCCCGTGCCCCAGCATGCTGATCAGCTCTGACTCGGTAATCGTAGGGTCGCTCTTTGCGCCGGTTCGCTCGTGTACCCAAGTGGTGAACCTGCCGAACAGCCAGACGAGCGGATAAATCAAGCGCATGAAGGCGAGCATTGGTGGCGCGATGGTGAGCGAAATCCGCTCCGAGTACCGAGTCGCGAGACTCTTCGGCGTTATTTCGCCGAAGACCAAAATCATAATGGTCAAAACGCCGACCGCGACGCCAGGGCCCGCGTTGCCGAACCATCTCGATGCAAGAACCGTCGCCATGACCGATGCAGCGATGTTCACGACGTTGTTTCCGATCAATATCGTCGTCAGCATCCGAGAGGGGTCTCGCTTCAGCTGATGCAGGGCGCGCGCGCCCCGCCGGCGCTCCTTGACGAGACCCTCGACCCGACCGATCGACAGGTCCACCAAGGCCGTCTCCGAGCCGGAGAACACGCCGGAGAGGATCAACAGCACCAGCAATACGAAGAGCTCTGTCATGGATTCAGCCGACCGCTCTCTCGATCACGGGCCAGCCGTCTGACCCGCCCCCACGGAATGGTTCCACGCGCTAGTTTAGACCTTCGGCAGCGTGGCGGAAGCGTCGATCGGTCTGGAGCCCGTCCGGAGCGCGAGACAGATCGACGCGGTGGTGCTTGATGGTCTCCGGCGCTGAGGGCAGACAGTCCGAAAGGGTCAGACTCGGACCTCGTCGGATTCGGCAGTTAAAGTCTGCTTCTGGGCCGTCATCGGACGGCTCTCGGGCATTGTCCTTTTGTGAGTCCATGACCTAGTCTGGCCGGCGAGCCATCGGGGGCTTGGGCGGCCTGCCTGTCCGGGGACCCGCCGATGGGATCCGCCGCAGCGAGACTTCCGCAGGCATGAAGATCTTCCACCGTATCGGGATCAATCCGGACGAGGTTCAGCGCCGGGCGTTTCAGGCCGCGGGCGTGGAGCTGGAAACGGGCTTCGGCGTCTTCAGGATCGCCGAGGCGGATCCGCGCTGGCCCCAGGTCGAGGCCCTGGTCGAGCGATACAGCCTGCCGGACTTCGCGGAGACCAGGTTCACCGAGGCCGAGAAGCGCCGGGCGGACTACCTCAGCATGGGGCCGACTTGGCACCACGGCTATCCGGAGCCGTCGGAGGACTTCGGCTATCTGAGCCGGACCTATGACCTGTTGGACTATTGCGCCGGCTGCGGGATCGGCAAGCGCCAGGCCGCGCCCTTCCGCTTCAAGACGGCGCCCAAGTGGGGACGCCAGGTGATCCTGCAGCTGAACTGGATCTTCGACGAGTACTTCGTGGAGCCGAGTTTCTGGCGCCGGGTGCTGGAGCCGCTCGGCATCGGGGTCCGCCCGGTGGTCCTGGATCGGAGCGGAGAGGCGCTGGACTCCGTGCTGCAGCTGGTTATTCCCGCCGGCCCCGGGCTTGACCTGGACGGCAGGCCGGTCGAGACCTGTCCGCTCTGCCGGCGCGAGAAGTACCTGCCGATCACCCGGGGGTTCTTTCCCGCGCCCGAGGACACGGACGCGCTCCTCTTCAAGTCGGCGCAGCTCTTCGGCAGCGGGGCGAGCGCGGAGCACGGCGTCCTGGTCTCGAACGCGCTCTACCGGGCCTTCGCGGCGGAGAAGGCGAAGGGCGTAGCCTTCGCGCCCTGCGAGGCGTGACGGTCCGAGCCCGAAGCCGCCGGCGCGCGGGACCGGGCGGTCAGGGCAGCCCGAGCTCCAGGTAGCGCACCGACTTGCCGCGGTCGGCGAGCGCGGCCCGGCCGACCTCGCGGAAGCCGAGCGCGGCGTGGAAGGCGTCCGAGCCCGGGTTGGGCGGGTCGGCGTTGACCTCGCAGACGATGCGGTCGTGACCCCGGGCCAAGGCCTGGCGGAAGAGGTCGTCGTAGAGCGCCCGGGCATGGCCCCGGCCACGCTGCGCCGGCGCGACCGTGATCCGGTCGACGTAGACGAAGCGCGCGATCCGGTCCCGGAACCAGAGGAAGTTCGGGCTGTCGTAGGCGGCGTCCTGGTCGAAGGCGAGCAGGAAAGCCGCCTGCGGGTCCAGCGCCTTGGCGTAGAAGGCCGCGGCGACCAGTTCCTCAAGCCGGGGCGGGGTGAGCGGCGAGAGCTCGATTTCCTGCGCCCGGTTCAGGGCCAGCACCCAGTCGAGGTCCC
This sequence comes from Kiloniellales bacterium, assembly GCA_030066685.1. Lineage (NCBI taxonomy): Bacteria > Pseudomonadati > Pseudomonadota > Alphaproteobacteria > Rhodospirillales > Kiloniellales bacterium. The sequence goes on from JASJBF010000037.1 coordinate 37,641, forward strand.
GGTTTCGGATCTGTCTCGGGGCTGGGGTCGTGCCGCGGCCGGGTTCTGGCTTCATGGTATGGGCGTCCGCTCGGTCAGGCCGTCTGCCATAGCAGAGCTTCTGGTGGGCTGGGAAGGAATTTGCGCCTCACCGGCCCATGCCGCCTCGGCGCCCGAGCGTGGCAAAGGTGCATTCGATCAATGAACCTGCGGCCGAGACTTCTTGGAGTAGATTTCGGTTGGGCGGGACCCCGGGGCCCGAGCCCGATCCGCTCCGACCCGACGGATCATCGCCCGACCAAGGAGCGATCCCGTTCGGGCGTCTCGGGTAATACCAAGGGGCGTTGACAATGATCCATTTGATGGCGCGCGGCGGCCCGCCGGGCAGGCGCGGCCCGCGGCGCGATGCCGGCGCATCGGGCCCAGGTTCGTTCGGGGCGCGCAACGCACCCGGCGGGCAAGCAAACCCGGTCAAATGAGTCAGTATGAACGCCCCTTGGTACAGGAGGAGGAGCGAAGATGTGCCGTTGGTTGGGTTACGCGGGTGCGCCCGTCTATCTGGAAGAGCTGATCTCGAAGCCGGAGCATTCTCTCATCGACCAAAGCCTCGAGGCGCGTGCCGGGGCGACGACCACAAACGGTGACGGCTTCGGGATCGGCTGGTACAGCGGCCGGGAGACCCCCGGCATCTACAAGGACACTCAGCCCGCCTGGAACGACAGCAACCTTCTGGACCTGACGGCGCACATCGAATCCCCGCTGTTCCTCGCCCATGTCCGCGCGACAACGGGCTCCGCGATCCAGCGGACCAACTGCCATCCCTTTCGCCACGAGAAGTGGCTCTTCGTCCACAACGGCCTGATCCGCGACTTCGACAGGGTCCGGCGGGACCTGGCGCTGGCGGTCGCGGCGCCGCTGTACCCGAAGATACTGGGCACCACCGATTCGGAGCTCCTGTTCTATCTCGCCCTGACCTTCGGCTTGGAGACCGACCCTCTGACCGGACTCGCCCGGATGGCGGGTCTTGTCGAGAGGGTCTGCGCAGAGCACGGAATCGAGCATGCCATCCAGCTCAGCGTCGGGCTGTGCGACGGCGAGCGCTTGCTGGCGGTCCGCTATTCGACGGAGCGGCGGTCGCGCACTCTGTTCCACAGCAAGAGCATGCGGGCGCTGCAGGAGATCCAGCCGGACCTGAAGCGGTTCCCGCCCGACGCCCGCGTCGTCGTCTCCGAGCCGCTCTCGGACCTGACGGACGAATGGGAGGAGATTCCGGAGTCGACGGCGATCCTCGTTCAGCGGGACGAGGTCGAAAGGCAGGCCTTCGAGCCGCAGCCGCCCGATTGATGGCAGGCTCGCGCGCGGGCGGTCCAGGTCGCCGCCTCGGGGCCCTCGGCGAGCCGTTGATGGTGGCGGCGGGTGAGGGAGTCGAACCCCCCGGCCTCCTGAGTCAGAGTCAGGCGCTCTGGCCAACTGAGCTACCCCGCCTTGGTGTGTCCCCGAGGACTCGAACCTCGTTCTTCCGGGCTTCGGCCGGACGTGAGCACCCGCTTCACCAGAGACACCCTGGCTTGGTGGAAGGGGGGAGGAGTCGAACCCCCAAGGCCGTCTAAGGCTCGCCGGTTTTCAAGACCGGTGCAGTCGCCAATCTGCTTGCCCTTCCCCAGTACCCCCATCAAGGGTCTGGTGCCAGCGGTAGGAGTCGAACCCACAACCCCCCGAGTCTGAGTCGGGTGCGTCTACCAATTGCGCCACGCTGGCCCGTCCCGCGTTCTTGGAGGACCCGGCAGGATTCGAACCTGCATGCTGCGGATTAAAAGTCCGCCGTCTCCCCATCGAACCACGGGTCCGTATGTCTGGTCGCGGTGGAGGGACTCGAACCCCCGACTCCATCCCTTATGAGGGGACGGCTCTGCCGCTGAGCTACACCGCTCTGGAGGACCCGGTGGGATTCGAACCCACATGTCGCGGATTAAGAATCCGCCGCTTCCCTGTCAGGCCACGGGTCCTCAATATCTCAACTCCCTTTGGAGCCCCGGGCCGGCCACGATCCGGCACCACCGGGATACAAAGCCGGCGTTCTGCCCGCTTAAACTACCGAGGCTCGATCACTGGCGCCCTAGCGGGGAGTCGAACCCCGATCTCCGAATCGACAGTCCGGTATCCTGGCCGTTGAACGACTAGGGCGCGCCACAGGGGCCTTCGTCTTGGCGGATGGGGGAGGGATCGAACCTCCGTCACCTTACGGTGGCCACGGGTTAGCAACCCGGCGCATTACCGCTCTGCCACCCATCCGGTATTTTGGGCGACCGGGTGGGACTCGAACCCACAACCTCCCGGTTCGAAGCCGGGGACTGTGCCGCTTCAGCTTCCGGTCGTCGCATCTGGCTGACCCGGCAGGACTCGAACCTGCAGCCGCCGGCTTCGCAGGCCGGTGCTGATCCCTTCAGCTTCGGGTCACTGGTACTCGGCGGGAGATTCGAACTCCCATGTCGGGCCGTGTAAGGACCTTGCTTCCCCGTCAGCCAGCCGAGCGCTCTTCCATGTTCTCCTTCTCATTCAAACCATCGAAACTGGCCATCGAAACTGGCCATCGAAACTGGCGCGACGGGTGGGATTCGAACCCACGTCCTCCGGATTGAAAATCCGGGGTCCTAGGCCGCTAGACGACCGTCGCCTGGTGGACCATCAGAGAATCGAACTCTGCCGACAGCGATCTTGCAAAGATCGCCCGCGGACCCAGCGCATCGCCCAAGTTAAGTCCTCACATAATCCGTCGATAACCCATGTCTTTAGCCGACAGTTCGGCCATATTCCGTCAAAGTTTACCCCTCGGCGGCTCGAACATATCGCCCGCGGTTTCTTACGTTGTGGAGCGACGGATGGGATTCGAACCCACGTTCTCCTGCCTGAGAAGCAGGGCTCCTAGGCCGCTAGAGGACCGTCGCATTGGAGCGGTGCATCGGAGTCGAACCGATACCCTCTGGGTGGAAGTCAGAGATGCTGCCATTGAACACCAGCACCGCTTCGTTTGGGGTGGCGCGGGGAATCGAACCCTCGCTTTGACGTCCACAAGGTCACGTGCTGCCACTGACACTAGCGCCACCGTCGTGTTGGTCTGGGCACTTGGATTTGAACCAAGGACTTCCTCCGTCCGAGGGAGGTGCTCTGGCCAGGCTGAGCTACACCCAGTTGGTCGTCGGTCCCGGACTCGAACCGGGATCATTCGCTGATCGGGCGAAGGTCCTACCGCTTGGACGAACCGACAGTGCCTTTGTATCTCCTTTCCGCCTCTCGGCTTTCGTCGTCTTCTCCCCGCCGGACGGGCGAGGCCGGGACCAGGCCTCTTTAAGCTCCCTCCCGGGAGCACCCCGGATCTCTTTGGCACGCCTGTCTTGGCTCCCCGGCCAGGCTTCGAACCTGGAACGGCCGGATTAACAGTCCGGCTCCCGTACCCACCGGGACCCCGGGGAACGAAAAAGCCCCGCTCTTTCGGGCGGGGCTCCAAGAAGACAGCTGTGGTGTTCGCTGTTATCCGATGGAGTCCCCCCGCGCGGCGTTTTCGACGCCGGACAGGACGCGCAGCCGCGAGTCATGGCGCGCGTCGGCGGCCGGGAAGCGGCTTCCCGCCGGGCGCGGCGTCACGAGATATGTCGCGGTCTGTTTCATCACTGGTCCTCGAAAATTCGGATCGTTGATTTAGGCTTTTTCGATTCGATAGTCAAGGCCTAAGTCGATTTGCTGCGGGAATTTGTCCGGCCAGCCGGACCCAAAGGTCTCGGCGATATGAATTCTTTGCCAGCCAAGTCTTTGATTGCCGCGCCGAAGCTCGTGGGCGGGCGCCCGGAGCCCGGGTCTCCCCTCTTCCGGGTCTCGACACCCGAGCCGTTGCAATTTCAGCTCAGGTTACCAGCTCTACAGCCGGGCCAAGATTCACGGAGGAAGCGCACCATGGCGCTTGCGGAAACCGCTCTCGGACGACGGCGCCTTCGGCTCGTCGTGCTGGCCGCTGCCGTCGCGGCCTTTGTCGCCGGCTGCTCCAACGATCCCGAACGCAAGAGTAACCTGAGCCCCTACAACACCACCTTCGGCCGCGGTCCCAACAGCTGGCGGTAGCCGGAGCCGGACGGCATCGGCCGCGTGGTGCGGTCTCATCGGCCCTCACGGCCCCCGGGGGGGCACAATTCTAGCGGCAGCTGACCCCTTTCGAAGATCCTGGGGACATCGCCGTGTCGTGCGGAGTCACCCGCGCCCAAAGGCCGCGCTGGTGACCTCTGCGGTCCGCTTCCGGTAGGCCTGCATCGCGGCTCTGGCGAGAAGCTCCCGCGCCCAGCGGTGCGAGCGCCCGGTCTGCTTTCTCGGATGCCAGATCAGCGACATGGAGATCGCTTCGAGCGGAATGGGCAGTTCGTGAACCGAAAACTCCTCGCCAAGGCGAGAGGCCATCCCTCTCGGGAAGAGCGAGACCAGGTCCGTTACGGCGACGACGGCGGGCACGGCGTTGTAGCTGGTGACCGTCAGGCGAATGTCGCGGATTTGATCCTGCGCCTCGAACGCCCGGTCGACGCGGCTCCTGCCTTCTGTCCCGGTCGGCGTAACCCGCAAATGCGCGCAGGCCGATAGAGCTTCCTTGGTGAAGGGCTCCCTATCCATGGGATGGCCCCGTCGCATGACGCAGACGAAGTCCTCCTCGAACAGCTTTCGCATGCGCAGGGCTGGCGGGGCCAGAAACGCCGGCAGTATGGCGAAGTCCAGGCTCCCTTCATCGAGTGAATGCGCCAGCCGGTCGAGGGCGAGCGGTTGCATGAACAGCCGCGTCCGTGGGGCTTCCTCCGCCAAGATGCGCATGACGCTCGGCAAGAGGACCGAGTGGGTGAAATCGGAGGCCTCGATCCGCAGCTCCAGCTCGTCGGTGGCGGGATCGAAGGCTGCGGTCTCGCGCTCGAGCGCCTCCACCGTGGCAATGATCTTCCTGGCCTCGACGAGGACCTCCTCGGCCCGTTCGGTGGTCGCCAGGCCGCCGCCGGAGCGAACGAAGAGGGGATCGTCGAAGGCCTCTCGGATCTTGCGCAGCGTCGCGCTCATCGCCGGCTGCGTGATATGCAGGCGCCGCGCCGCGCGCGTGACGCTGCGCTCCTCCGCGATAGTCACCAGGGCCTTGAGCAGCCGGAGTTCAAGCATACAAGATCATTTATGCTATGTATTAAGACTATGGATTTTGTTTATATACCGATCCGTGTGACCTTCAACCCGCACCGGGAGCAACTCGACCGGTGGCGCTAGGATCAACACGGAGCGAGAGGTCTTCTCATGCCCTACCCGAAACCGACGCTGATCGCACTGATCGGGGCAACGATGCTGTTCAACGGCCCGCCGGCCTCCGCGGAGACTGCGGAAAAGCTGACCGGACAGCAGGTCGAGGGCTATCTCAAGGGCAACACCGTCTATGTCGACATCGTGCCGGACGGGCCCTTCGGCAAAGGCGGACTGTCACCTTTCTACTACGGACACGACGGGCGCTTCGCGGCCCGCATGCCGAACGGCCGGATCTCCGGCAGCTGGAAGCTGTCGGACACCGCCAGCTACTGCATCGACATCGTCGAGCACGGCAAGACCTATTGCACGGACGTCTTCAAGACCCCGACGGCGATCGAGCACCACAGCGTCGGGCTGAAGACCCTGATGGGGCCGGTCAGACGGATCGTGCCCGGAAACGACGCCGATCTTTAGGGCGTTCGGGGGCAGTTTGCTTGTCTGCGGCCCAGCGTCGGCCGGCGAGGGCCTGCGGTCTTCGAGTTCCGTGGAGGCAGGGCAGTGGGCGAGAGCCTGGGCCGCGATCGTATCGGAGTCCGGAAAAGCTACTCTGTTCCCGCATTTCCAAACGGCTAGGTTTCTGGACTGCACGCCGTGACTCAGCCACGGGGTGCAGCCCAAACCCTGACCCCGTCGCCCGTTGCACCCACTGCCATCCAGGCGCCTATCTTGCCACGCTTGGCATGACCCGTGTTGCTTCAGACCTCGGTGCTCATGCCGAGGTTCGGCCGAGCCTCGCTGACACCCTCGCACCCAATCGACGGGCTCATTGGACCTCATTCCAGGAATTGAAACGCCCTGTCCCGTCTTCCGATGTTTGCCTTTTTTTGGGTTGTTTGCTCCTTGGCGTGTGAGAACCTGATTTCTGCCTGACGACTTTGGGGGTATATCCGGAGTACGTTGGACAAGGTGCCCTGGCCCAACTGGCGGCGGGTGGCCGGTCCGTCGAGAGGGTGGAGCTTGGAGAGGACCAAAGATGGCGAAAGAAGCAGCACGCATCCTGCTGCGGGCGAAGGCCGATGCGGCCCCGCGAAGTCGTACCGGCATTGCCAGGAGCCAAGCGACCGGAAAAATCTGGCTGGGCCGACTTGTCGGAGCGGTGGCATTGTCGCTCGTGGCGACCTCCTGCACCGCCCCGGGTTCCGATGAGTTTGCGCCGGTATACCTCGAGGGCGCAGACGGCGGGTTGCAGGCGCAGATCATCGGGCGTCGTGACGGTGGCTTCTTCGGCGAAAGCGCCGCCAGCACGCCGCCCGCCTACCACGCGGAGCGCCGATGGCTCTATGTCATCGCCTTGCCGCGCCTGTCCATCGAAGTGCTCGATATCAGCGATCCGACCCGCCCCCGGCTGGTCAATCGGATTGGCTATCTCCGGTTCGTGCAAGCCTTGCTCTTCGATCCCTCTCGCCGCGCCGAAGCCGAGCGCGTGCAGCGCCTCGACGAGCCGACGCGCAACATAGAGCTACCGCGGCTTATCGGAGAGATTAAGGGCGTTGCCTTCGCCGACGGCGTCCTCGCGGTGGCGTTCAAGGCCCTGCAGGAAAACGAACGCGGGCGCGTGCTGTTCCTCGACGAGTTCGGCGCCCCCATCGCCGACCCGGTGTCGGTCGGCATCGATCCGGATGCGATCGCCTTCTCGCCGGACGGGCGGAAACTCGTGGTCGCCAACACCGCTACCGGCGAGGAAGGCGACGACCCCAAGGGCAGCATCAGCATCGTCACCGTGGATCGCGACGCGGGCGGTCAGGTGACGACGGATGTTCGCCAGATCGGTTTCGAGCGGTTCGACGGCCAGGCGGCTCAACTGCGCAGCGAGGGGGTCCGCATCTACACGCCCGGATCCACCGTCGCACAAGACCTCGAGCCGGAGTCGGTGGCGATCTCGCCCGACGGTTCGACGGCCTATATCGGTTTCGTTCGCAACAATGCCTTCGCGACCGTCGATCTGACCCTCGAAACGGTGGTCGACATTCACGGCTTGGGCACGCGCGACTTCAACGTCGCGGGGCAAGGGATCGATGCCAGCGACCAGGATGGCGAGATCGCCATCCGGCCCTGGCCGGTGTCGGGCTATTTCTCGCCCGATGGTATCGGCGTCCTGCCGACCGGCGGTGCGCTCCATGTGGTGACCGCGAACGAGGGCGACCCCCGCGACTTCGAGGATGCCCGGGTTGCGGGCTTGACGCTCGATCCCACCGCCTTCCCGGATGCCGCCGACCTGCAGCGACCGGAGAACCTGGGCCGGCTGCGGATCACCCGCGTCGAGGGCGATCCGGACGGCGACGGCGACTACGACCGGCTTTTCACCCTGGGCACCCGTTCCTTCGCCATCTGGAGCCGCGACGGCCGGCTTGTCTTCGACAGCGGTGACGACTTCGAGCAAAGGACCGCCGAGGCCGTTCCGGCCTTCTTCAACACGCCCGACGACGTCAACCGCTTTGACGGGCGCAGCCCTGATCGCGGGCCGGAGCCGGAGCCCCTTGCGGTCGGTAAAGTCGGCGATCGCTGGTACGCCTTCGTCGGCTTCGAGCGGATCGGCGGGATCATCGCCTACGATGTCACCGAGCCCACGGCGCCACGCTTCGCCTTCTACCTCAACAACCGCGACTTCACCGTCGATCCGGCCGCCGTCTGCCAGCGCGACACCGTGAAGACGCCGGAATGCGCCGCGGTCGGCGATCTCGAGCCCGAGGCCTTGGGTTTCATTCCGGCCGAGCAGAGCCCGAACGGGGCCGCCTTGCTGGTCGCAACCCACGAGCAGACGGACAGCGTCCTCCTGCTCCAACTCGACCCCAAGTGAGGAACCTGACGGCGAGCCTCAACCCCTGTCCGGTGCTCCCGCCAGACCTCGGCCGAGAGCATCCCCGGTCAGATCCCTCGCCATCGAGCTCGACGATGCCTTCGCCATTGCCGAGGCAATCGACGTCTGAACCCTGGGACGGAGCGGATACGCTCCGCTCATCCCGCTACCGCGACGGTGCAGCCAAGAGCCGTCACTCAACACGGACCTGCTCAAGCAACAATGGATGACCGCCTGGCCAAAGAGGCCACCAGCTCCAAACACAAAGTGCGAAATACTCTAGACGCTACCTACTGGCCTCGAGATTCGTCTGCGAGACTGCATATTCTGTCCCCTAAATTCTGAGAATGCATGTACTATCCCTGAAATTCCTTGCTAGCCTGAGCCGTGATTTGTGGAGCATCTGATGCAGCTATGGGAAGACCTTAAGGAACGCAGGGGCCAGGCGATTGCCGAGATTTGTTCCCTGCAGCAAGCCGAATCCCAGGATTTAGAGTTCAAGCAAAAGAGTGATGTAAGTAATCCAATATTGAATAAGGACGACAAAAGAAATCTTGGGAGGTCTTTGTCTGGCTTTAGCAACGCAACTGGTGGAGTCTTAATCTGGGGTGTCGAAACCGGAAAGAGTTCGGATGACGAATCGCTTGCAAAAAGCCCCAAACCAATTTTCAGCTATGATAGATTCGCGAGGAATCTTAGTGCGCTGATTCCGGAGTACCTATCGCCGCCAAACCTGTCAATTGAAATTCTGCCAATCGAGTCCGCCGCTAATGATGGGTCAGGATTTGTCGCAATCCGAGTCGAAGCGTCGGATAAACGCCCTCATATGAGCCTAGCACCGGGACACAATACCTACTTCTTGCGTGTTGGCGATGTGACGCATCCGATGGTCGATTTCCAAGTTCGAGATATGTTGCGAATTCAGACGGCGCCGGTTCTCAAAATGGGATACCTTTTTGAGAAGACGAGCATTTCTGGAGCTGTTCATGGGGCCGAGCTTATTTTGACAGTTGCGAACGAAAGCGACATTTCGGCAAATCATCCTTACCTTCTAGTTCTAGAACGTGGTGGAGCAGTAGGATCCTCCAAGGCCAAGCTGAATTTTGAGCGAATTGAACCTGCGGACCGATCGACTTTGTGCTACCATGCTATTAATCAGTGTATCTTGCATCCAGGAATTGAATTAAGAGCTGTGGCCTTCTTGGGGATTCGGTTTCAGAAATCGAATTCCGGCGTTTATTTCCGATCAGACAAAGAAGGTAATGCGGTGAAATCAGAGATTTATATCAAGGCCGCTGTAGGCTGTGAGCACACTAGAGCGAGAGAGGTTGAGCTGCGCATTGACAGTAAAGAAATGGAGTTGATCGCCATGAGAACAGTTGAGGATTGGGGATATCTTGGGAAAAAGAGGTTCTAGAATTCCCGACAGAAAGAGAAACGTCATAATCCAAGGGTTCGCCACTTAGAAGCGCTGGACGAGACAACGCGTCTCCAATGATCTAAGTTCGTTTAACTATCACGCTGGCGAACCGGCCCGCAGATCGAGTGCCAAGCATGCGGCGGCGTTCTCTCCTAATAGCTCGCTGGTGTTATCAATTCAACCCCGCCTCACCACCGCCACCCCGTACTCCTGCCCCGCGTCTTCCAGCCAGTGCCAGAGGTATTCGGCGAAGGAGCGGAGGACGTAGAGGTCGTAGGCGGGTTCCTCGGAGGTCTGGTGGAGCAGGCCGCTGGTCTTGGCGAGCTGGCTCTGGGCGCAGGCGCCGGGCGCGAAGACGCGGGGGTGGAGGTCGAGGGGGCAGGCCTTGGCGAGGAGGTCGCGGGCCCGGGGGCCGGAGACCTCGATGCAGCTCCGGCTCTCGCCGACCTCGGTGACCGCGGCGTGGAGGCCGGCCAGGGTGGTGCGCAGGCGGGCGGCGTGATCGGCCGCGGGCTCGGCGGTGACGATCCACCATTCGTCGGGGCCGAGCCAGAAGGCGGTGGTCTTGCCCTGGGTCGCCGTGGTGTTGGGGGCGAGCGGCAGCGCGAGGCCGAGGGCGCCCTCGACGGCGGCCAGGACGGCGGCGTCCTCGGGGTTGCCGCGCAGGTTGACGATGGCGCGGAACGGCTTCTCGGCCAGGGCGACGCCGGCCTCGCCGCGCTCGGGACGGGCGCGGCCGTCGAGGCCGAGCTGCGCCAGGGCGCTCTGGCGGATCATCAGGTCAGCCACGGAGCCGCTCCCCGGTCGGATCGAAGAAGACCGGCTCGGTCACCTTGCAGGCCAGGGTCTTGCCCTCCAGCGGGGCGTGGACCGTATGGCCGATCCGGGCCCGGCCGCCTTTCACCAGGGCCAGCGCGATGGAGCGGCCGATGTTGGGGCTGTGATAGCTGGAGGAGACGTGGCCGATCATGGCCATGGGCGGCTGCGCCTGCGGGTGCTCGACCAGCTGCGCGCCTTCGGGCAGGACCTCGTCGATGTCCTCGGTCAGGAGGCCGACCAGCTGCTTGCGGTCGGGCTTGTCCATGTCGGCGCGGGTCAGCGAGCGCTTGCCGATGAAGTCCTTCTTCTTGGAGACGATCCAGTCCATGCCCAGGTCGTGCGGGTTGATCGAGCCGTCGGTCTCCTGGCCGACGATGATGTAGCCCTTCTCGGCGCGCAGCACGTGCATGGCCTCGGTGCCGAAGGGGGTGATGTCGTAGGTCGCGCCGGCGGTCATGATCGCCTGCCAGAGGGCGAGGCCGCGGCTCGCCGGGACGTTGATCTCGTAGCCGGCCTCGCCGGTGAAGGAGACCCGGAAGATCCGCGCCGGGATGCCGCCGACCTCGGTCTCGGCCAGGCTCATGTGGGGCAGGGCGTTGGGCGAGAGGTCGAGGTCGGTGAAGCCTGAGAGCAGGCGCTGGGCGTTAGGGCCGGAGAGCGAGAGGGTGGCGAACTGCTCGGTGACGCTGGTCAGGTAGACCTCGAGCTCCGGCCACTCGGTCTGCAGCCACTCCTCGAGGTGGGCCAGGACCGGGGCGGCGTTGCCGGTGGTCGTGGTCATCAGGAAGTGGTGCTCGCCCAGGCGCGCGGTGACGCCGTCGTCCATCACCATGCCGTCCTCGCCCAGCATCAGGCCGTAGCGGCAGCGGCCGACCTCCAGCTTGCTCCAGGCGTTGGTGTAGACCCGGTTCAGGAACTCGGCGGCGTCGGGGCCCTGGATGTCGATCTTGCCCAGGGTCGAGGCGTCGAGGATGCCGATCGAGCGGCGGCAGGCCAGGACCTCGCGCTCGACCGCGGCGTGGAGGTCCTCGCCGTCGCGCGGGTAGTACCAGGGCCGTTTCCACTGGCCGACGTCCTCGAAGACCGCGCCGGCCTGCTCGTGCCAGGGATGGATCGGAGTCTTGCGGACCGGGTCGAGCAGGTCGTCGAGGTCGCGCCCAGCGTAGGCGCCGAAGCTGACCGGGGTGTAGGGCGGCCGGAAGGTGGTGACCCCGACCGAGGGGACGGGCACGCCGAAGTGCTCGGCGACGATGCCGATGGCGTTGACGTTGCCGGTCTTGCCCTGGTCGGTGCCCATGCCGGTGGTGGTGTAGCGCTTGACGTGCTCGATCGAGCGGTAGCCCTCGCGCAGGGCCAGCTTGAGGTCGGCGGCGGTGACGTCGTTCTGCAGGTCGACGAAGGCCTTGCCGCCCTGGCCCGGGGGCTTGTCGGCCAGGGCCTTGTCGGGGGGCAGGCGCCAGATCCAGCGGCCGAGCAGGGGCCCCTGTTCGCCCGCCTTGGGCTGCTTGCGCCGGCCGCCCTTGGCCTTGAAGCCGGCCGCAGCGGCGGCCTTTGTTCCCGCCTCGGCGCCCTGCTTCAGGCAGGACTGCAGGCCGAAGGCGCCGTTGCAGGCGCCGGCGCAGAGCACCGCCTGGCGGGCCTCGTCGGGGACGAAGCAGGCCAGGTCCGGGTCCCACGTCAGGCTGCCCTTGGCCTGGGAGAAGAGATTGACCGTCGGGTTCCAGCCGCCGGCGACGGCCAGCAGGTCGCAGTCCAGCCGCTCGGCCTCGCCGAGCACGGCGTCGCCGGACTCGTTCAGGGTGGCGATCTTGACCGCGCTGACGCGGTTGCGGCCCTCGGTGCCGACGATGGTCTGGCCGGCCAGGACCGGCAGGCGCGCGGCCTCGGCCGCCTCGCTCAGCGGGCCCTCGGGCTCCGCCCGAAGGTCGACGATGCCGGCGATCTCGACCCCGGCCGCTCGCAGGTCGAGGGCGGCGCCGTAGCCGGAGTCGTTGTTGGCGAAGACCACGGCGCGCGTGCCCGGGCGGACGCCGTAGCGCCGGACGTAGGTCCGGCAGGCGCCGGCCAGCAGGATGCCCGGGCGGTCGTTGTCGGCGAAGACCAGGGGCCGCTCGATGGCGCCGGTCGCCAGCACCACCTGCTTGGCGCGCAGCTTCCACAGGCGGTGGCGCGGCAGCTCCTCCGGCGGATCGCCAAGGTGGTCGGTGACCCGCTCGAAGAGCGCCAGGTAGCCGTGGTCGTAGAAGGAGCTGACCGTGGTCCGGGTCAGGATCCGCACCTCGTCGTTCTGCTCCAGCTCGGCCAGGGCGGCGGCGACCCAGTCCAGGGCCGGCTTGCCGTCGATCTCCTCGGCGAGGCCGAGCAGGGCGCCGCCGGGCTCGGGCTGCTCGTCGGCCAGGACCACCCGGGCCCCGGCGCGGGCGGCGGCCAGGGCCGCGGCCAGGCCGGCCGGGCCGGCGCCGACCACCAGGACGTCGCAGTGGGCGTGGGTCTTGTCGTAGCGGTCCGGGTCGCGGCCCTCGGGCGCCTTGCCCAGGCCGGCGGCCCGGCGGATGACGTACTCGTAGCGCTCCCAGAGGCCGGCCGGCCACATGAAGGTCTTGTAGTAGAAGCCGGCCGGGATCAGCCGCGAAGCCAGGTTGTTGACCACCCCGACGTCGAACTCCAGGTTCGGCCAGCGGTTCTGGGAGCGGGCCTCCAGGCCCTCCAAGATCTCGGCCTGGGTGGCGCGGATGTTAGGCTCGCTGCGCGCGCCGCGGCCGAGCTGGACCAGGGCGTTGGGCTCCTCGACCCCGGCGGAGAAGATGCCGCGCGGCCGGTGGTACTTGAAGCTGCGGCCGACCAGGTGGACGCCGTTGGCGAGCAGCGCCGAGGCCAGGGTGTCGCCGCGATAGCCCTGGTAGCTCCTGCCGTCGAAGCGGAAGCTGACCGGCTTCGCGCGGTCGATGCGGCCCCCCTCGGGCAGGCGGAAGTCCTGTGCCATCCGGGGCGCCTCAGATGTATTTCGTGTTGTCGAGCTTGGGCGGCTTCTCGCCCATGCGGTAGACCGCCAGGATCCGGTAGGTGACCGTGTCGCGGGCGAGGTTGAACCAGCGCCGGCAGCCCTGGCTGTGGCACCAGCGCTCGAGCAGCACGCCCTTGACGTTGGACCTCATGAAGACGTAGTCGCCCCAGTCCTCGTCGGAGAGCTTCTCCGGCTTCTTGGGCCGGGCGATGTGCGCCTCGCCGCCGTAACCGAACTCGGTCTCGTCGCGCGGGCCGCACCAGGGGCAGTCGATCAGGAGCATGCCGTCGTCTCTCTCAGTGCGCCACGGCGGCGGCGCCGTGCTCGTCGATCAGGAAGCCGCTGTGGAAGCGGTCCAGCGCGAAGGGCGCGTTGAGCGCGTGGGGCTCGTCGCGGGCGATGGTGTGGGCGAAGACGTGGCCGGAGCCGGGGGTCGCCTTGAAGCCGCCGGTGCCCCAGCCGCAGTTGATGTAGAGACCCTCGACCGGAGTCTTGGAGAGGATCGGGCTGGCGTCGGGGCAGACGTCGACGATGCCGCCCCAGTTGCGCAGCATGCGCATCCGCCGGAACATGGGGAAGAGCTCGCAGATCGCCGCCAGGGTCTCTTCGGTCACCGCGATGCCGCCGCGCTGACCGTAGCCGACGTAGTGGTCGACGCCGGCGCCGATCACCAGTTCGCCCTTGTCGGACTGGGAGATGTAGGCGTGCACGGCGTTGGACATGACCACGGTGTCGAGCACCGGCTTGACCGGCTCGGAGACCAGGGCCTGGAGCGGCAGGCTCTGCACCGGCAGGCGGAAGCCGGCCTGCTCGGCCAGCACGCTGGAATGGCCGGCGACCACAAGGCCGACCTTTGCGGCCTCGATCCGGCCCTTGCCGGTGCGCAGCGCCTGGATCTTGCCGTTGGAGATGTCGAAGCCCTCGACCGGGCACTCCTGGATGATGTCGATTCCGCGGGCGTCGGCGGCCCGGGCATAGCCCCAGGCGACCGCGTCGTGGCGGGCGGTGCCGCCGCGGCGCTGCAGCGAGGCGCCCAGGACCGGGTAGCGGCCGTCGCTGCGCAGGTCGATGATCGGGCAGAAGGCCTTGATCTGGGCCGGGCTCAGGAACTCGGAGTCGATGCCGTTCAAGCGGTTGGCGCTGACCCGGCGGTTCAGCTCGCGCAGGTCGTGCTGGTTGTGGGCCAGGTTCATCACCCCGCGCTGGCTGAACATGACGTTGTAGTTCAGGTCCTGGGACAGGCCCTCCCAGAGCTTGAGCGCGTGCTCGTAGAGCCGGGCGCTCTCGTCCCAGAGGTAGTTGGAGCGCACGATGGTGGTGTTGCGGCCGGTGTTGCCGCCGCCCAGCCAGCCGCGCTCGATCACCGCGACGTCGGTGATGCCGTGCTCCTTGGCCAGGTAGTAGGCGGTCGCCAGGCCGTGGCCGCCGCCGCCGACGATGACCACCTCGTAGGACGGCTTGGGCTCCGGGCTGCGCCAGGCCTCCGGCCAGTCCTCGTGGTAGCTGGCCGCGTTGCGCAGCAGGCTGAAGATCGAATAGCGCGGCGTCATGGATCTCCCCGGCAGTGCGCTGCGGCGCCTATCCTGGCACAGGGCGCCGCGTTTTCAATAGTTTCCAAGGAGCCGGGACGACCTGTGAAGGCTTGGGGATGAGCCTTTTGCCGGCCGGCGGCTAGCGGGGCAACGCCCACAATTTTTCATTTCGCGACACCGGGCGATTTATGCCAGAGTGGCCGCAAAAGGCGAAGAAAAGACGCCGGGTTTCGGCGCGGGGAATGGGAAAGCATGCTGGCCGCACCACCGCGAGAGCTGCCACACCGGATCGGCTTCCTGCTGATTCCGCAGTTCTCGATGATCTCCTTTTCGACGGCGGTGGAGCCGCTGCGCTTGGCCAACCGGCAATCGGGCAGGGACCTCTACGCCTGGGAGCTCTTCTCCCCGGACGGTCAGCCGGTGACCGCCTCCAACGGGATCGAGATCCGGGTCCGGGGCGGGCTGGAGGCGGCCAGCGCCCTGCCGGTGATCGTGGTCTGCGCCGGGATCGATGTCCACCGCTTCGACAACAAGGCGGTCCTGTCCTGGCTGCGCCGGATGGACCGCAAGGGCAGCGACATCGGCGCCGTCTGCACGGCCAGCCACATCCTGGCCCGGGCCGGCCTGCTCGACGGCTTCCGCTGCACCATCCACTGGGAGAACCTGGCGAGCTTCGCCGAGGACTTTCCCAACATCGAGGTCAGCTCCGAGATCTTCGAGATCGACCGCAACCGCTTCACCTGCGCCGGCGGCACGGCGCCGCTGGACTTGATGCTGAACATGATCTCGCTGCAGCACGGCCACGAGCTGGCGGCCAGCGTCGCCGACCAGTTCATGCACGAGCGGATCCGCGACCAGCACGACCACCAGCGGATCTCGCTGCCGGCGCGCCTGGGCGTGCGCCATCCCAAGCTGCTGACCGTGATCGAGATGATGGAGCAGAACCTGGAGGAGCCCCTGTCCCGCGGCGAGTTGGCGCGGGCGGCCCGGCTCTCGACCCGGCAGCTCGAGCGGCTGTTCCGCAAGTACCTGAGCCGCTCGCCGGCCCGCTACTATCTCGAGCTGAGGCTGAACCGGGCCCGCCTGCTGCTGCTGCAGACCAACATGTCGGTGATCGACGTGGCGCTGGCCTGCGGCTTCGTATCAGCCTCCCACTTCTCCAAGTGCTACCGCGACTTCTTCGGCCACACGCCGCGCAAGGAGCGCGGCCTGCCGCTCGCCGGCAGCGGCGCCGGCAACAACCGGGTCGTGGCTGCGATTTAGTCGACCGGCGCGCGGTCCGAGGCCGCCAGTCTGTGATCCATTCTCCAGCTGTCCGGGACGGGCTGGGCTCGTTGCTGTGCGATTGAGGCTCGGAGGGCCGCTCCAAACGCCTCCTCCCCCTTGATGGGGGAGGATCAAGGAGGGGGTGGCGGCCGGTAGGCCGCAAGGATCCCGCCCAATCATATATATGGAGCCGACTTCACCCCCCACCCCGACCCTCCCCCACAAGGGGGGAGGGAGCTTCATGTCAGGTCTTGGGATTGGTGGTACCCATCGGCGTCGGTCAGTAGTTCATCTTCGGTTCGCGGGCGAAGAGGCGGCGGACCATGGGCTCGAAGGCCGCCAGGGGCAGGGTGTCGTAGTCCGGGTCGAAGGAGGTCTGGTCCCAGCGCTCGCAGAAGGCGGCGGTGATCTCGAAGCAGGGATGGCCGCGGAAGCTCTCGCGGGCGTCCCGGTCCAGGCCGAAGTGGTGGAAGTAGTAGTAGCCCTGGAAGATGCCGTGGTGGAGGACCAGCCAGTGGTTCGCCTCGCCGACGTAGGGCCGCAGGACGGCGGCGGCGAGCTGGCTGTGATTCTCCGGCGCCAGGACGTCGCCGATGTCGTGGAGCAGGGCGACCACCACGGTCTCCTCGTCGGCCCCGTCTCGCAGGGCGCGGGTCGCGGTCTGCAGCGAATGCTGGTAGCGGTCGATGCGGTAGCCGAACTTCGGCCCCGCCATCGCCTTGAGCATGCCGAGCACGCTGTCGGCGAGGGTTGCCCGCGTGTGGGCGCGGAGCAGGCCGTCGACCAGGGCATAGTCCTCGGCCGTGCCCTGGTCCATGCGGGTGAAGCTGACGCTGTCCATGGCTGCCCTCCTGAAGGACCCCCGGCCCCGGTCGCGGTCCGGGCTTATTCGTTCCGTTCGGCCCTGCCTGCGGCCCAGTCCCCGGCGGCCAGGGCGTAGACGAAGATCCGGCCCTTGGCGGCGACCCGATCGTGGTCGAGCCGAAAGCCGAGTGCCCTCATGATCCGGTGTGAGGCCGCGTTGCGCTCCTCCACCACCGACATCACCGCTCCGAGAGCGAAGCGGTCGAAGCCCTGGTCGAGGACCGCCGCGATCGCCTCGCGCGCCAGGCCTCGGCCCCAGTAGCGGCGCAGCAGGGCGTAGCGCAGGAAGGGCTCGGGCCGCTCCGACATCGAAAAGAAGCCGCATTCTCCGACGAAGTCGCCGGTCGACTTCAGGCTCAGCGCGTAGAGGCCGCGCCCCTCGCGCGCCCAGTTGGCCAGGTGGCCGGCGAAGACCTCCTTCGCCTGGACCCGGTCCAGGCACCCCAGCTTGGTGTGGCGGGTGACCTCCGGATCGCCGTAGAGCGTCACCGCCGCCTCCAGGTGCTCCGGGACGTAGGGGTCCAGCAACAGGCGCTCCGTCTCAATCCGAGTCACGGCCTGCCCCTTGCTCGCAGGGGGACGAAGGGGAGGGCGGCTGCGTAACGCAAGTCATCACGTGCCGAAGTATGCAACAGGCCTCAGGGAGACGACAGGATGACGAGTCGCAGCAAACGTGTGGTGACGATCTTCGGAGCCTTCGGCCTAGCCCTGGTGTTGTCGGGCTGTCACTACCATCACCTCCGTCACCACCGCCACCACCACGGCCACGGTTTCGACCAGGGGCACCACGGTCACGGCGGCGCATACCACGGCCACTACAAGAAAATGCATCACGACGACGACTGAGGATCCGGCGCGCAGTGCCCGGTCCCCCTTCAGGCCCCGTTGCGCCGACGGCGCCGGCGGCGGCCCTCGGCCGGTGCCGCCACCGCCTTGGCGGCGCGCGGTGCGGGCAGCTTCACCGCCTCGGCGAGCTTGGGGAAGGCCGCGGTGGAATGCGGAATGCCCATGGCCTCGACGAAGTGGGCCTGGAACTGCGGCTCGACCGCGGTCTCGACCTTCTCGACCCCGCGCACGATGCGCTGGATCTCGTCGCGGGCGGTCTGGTTCAGGAGCGCGATCCGGGCCCCGGTGCCGGCGGCGTTGCCGGCCGCGTAGACGTGCGCAAGGTCGCAGTCCGGGATCAGGCCCAGGATCATGGCGTACTTGACGTCGATGTGGCTGCCGAAGGCGCCGGCCAGGACGATGCGGTCGACCCGGTCGATGCCCAGGCGGTCCATCAGCAGGCGCGCGCCGGCGTAGAGCGCCGCCTTGGCGAGCTGGATCGCGCGGACGTCGTTCTGGGTGATGCGGATCTCCGGCTCGCCGGCGTGCAGCAGGTAGGAGAAGGTCCGTCCGTCGGCCTCGACCCGGCTGCTGCGCGCCCGGGCGGCGCCGTCGATGGTGCCGTCGCCGGTCAGGATCCCGGCCAGGTACATCTCGGCCAGGACCTCGATGATGCCGGAGCCGCAGATGCCGGTGACCCCGGTCGCCGCCGTCTCCGCCTCGAAGCCGTCCTCGTCTGACCAGAGCTCGCTGCCGATGATTCGGAAGCGCGGCTCCAGGGTTTCGGGGTCGATGCGGACCCGCTCGATGGCCCCCGGCGCGGCGCGCTGCCCGCCGGAGATCTGGGCGCCCTCGAAGGCCGGGCCGGTCGGCGAGGAGGCGGCCAGCAGGCGCTCCTTGTTGCCGAGGACGATCTCGGCGTTGGTGCCGACGTCGACGATCAGGCTGATCTCATCGCGCTGCTGGGGACTCTCGGAAAGGATCACCCCGGCGGTGTCGGCGCCGACGTGCCCGGCGATGCAGGGCAGGATGTAGACCCGCGCGTCCTCGTTCATGACCAGGCCGAGCTCGCTGGCCCAGAGGGTCATGCCGCTGTTTGTCGCGAGCGCGAAGGGCGCGCCGCCGAGCTCGGTCGGATCGATGCCGAGCAGCAGGTGGTGCATGATCGGGTTGCCGACGAAGGTCGCGTTGAGGATCTCCTCGACCGCGATCCCGGCCTCCGCGGCGACCTCGGCGATCAGCCGCTTGATGCCCGTGCGGACCGCGGCGGTCAGCTCGGCGTCGCCGCCCGGGTGCATCATGACGTAGGAGACCCGGCTCATCAGGTCCTCGCCAAAACGGATCTGCGGGTTCATCACCCCGCCCGAGGCGACGACCTCGCCGGTCGAGAGGTTGCAGAGGTGGGCGGCGATGGTGGTCGAGCCGACGTCGACCGCCAGGCCGTAGGCGCGGTCGTGGAAGCCCGGCCAGATCGCGGTGATGCGCTGGCCGCGGTGGACCGCGACGGTGACCTTCCAGTGCCCCTCGCGCAATGCCTTTTGAAGCCGCTGGAGGGTGTGCAGGTCGCACTCCTCCAGGCCGGTCAGGCCCCACTGCTCGGCCAGGGCCTTGAGCAGACGCTCCAGGTCGCCGGTCGGCTGGTGCATGTCGGGCTCTTCGACCTCGACGTAGTGGAGGCGCATCGCCGGGTCGAGCTGGATGTCGCGGACCTCGGCGCGCTTACGCACGACCTGCTTGTGGACCTGGCTTTCCGGCGGCACGTCCACGACCGCGTCGCCGGCCAGGCAGGCCTGGCAGGACAGGCGGCGCCCCGGCTGCAGGCCGCGCTTCCCGGCGTAGCGCGCCTCGACCTCGTTGAAGGCGGTCAGGTGCCCGGCCTTGCTGACAAGGCCGTGCTTGGCGAAGTCGCCCTCCGCGACCTCAATCTGGCAGCGGCCGCAGAGGCCGCGGCCGCCGCAGACGGAATCGATGTCGACGCCGAGCGCGCGGGCCGCCTTGAGCAGGGGGGTCCCGGCCGGGAAGCGGCCGCGGCGGCCGGACGGCGTAAAGACGACGCGGCTGTCCGCCTCGCTCATGCCTGCCTGCCTGGCCGGTCGCGGGTTGAAATCATGAGTCCGGCCAGAGGCCGTGGTTGCCGTCTTGGCGCTGCGGCAGGCCGTCGGCGATCTCGTAGTAGTCGCCCTTGTCGCCAACGAAGATGTGGGCTGCGGTCTCCAGCCCGTTTCCGTCGTCGAGCGTGCCGGCCATGATCGAGACATGGGCCGCGCCGTCGCGCTGCCAGAAGAGGTTGGCGCCGCAGCTGCGGCAGAAGCCGCGCCGCGCCGTCTCCGAGGAGCGGTACCAGCTCAG
>JASJBF010000038.1 GCA_030066685.1 Kiloniellales bacterium
GTGGTCGAGACCGGCGACCACCACGCGACCATCCTGGACGGTGACCGCTTCGAGCCGCTGCACCGCTTCCCCACCCGCTACGCCCTACACGGCGGGCCCAAGTTCACGCCGGACGGCCGCTACGTCTTCTTCATGTCGCGCGACGGCTGGGTGACCAAGTTCGACCTCTACGCCCTTTCGACCGTCGCCGAGGTCCGCGCCGGGATCAACTCGCGCAACATCGCGATCTCGGAGGACGGCCGGCACATCGCGGTCGCCAACTACCTGCCGCAGACCCTGGTGCTGCTCAGCGCCGAGGACCTTTCCGTCGAGAAGGTCATCCCGGCGGTCGACCGCTGGGGCAATCCGTCGCGGGTCTCGGCGGTCTATCAGGCGCGGCCCCGCAAGAGCTTCGTCGCCGCGCTCAAGGACGTGCCGGAGATCTGGGAGATCGCCACCGATCCCGAGGCACCGCCGGTCTTCACCGGCCTGGTCCATTCCCGCGAGGCCGGGATGCAGGAGGCGCTGGCTGCGGAATCGGGGCTCTTCGCCCTGCGCCGCATCGAGGCGCCGGAGCCCCTGGACGACTTCTTCTTCACCCCGGACTACCGCAACCTCATCGGCTCGGCCCGCGACGGGCAGAGCGCGGTGGTGGTCAACCTCAACGTCGGCCGCGACATCGCGCGGATCGATCTGCCCGGCCTGCCGCACCTGGGCTCGGGCATCGCCTGGACCTATCGAGATCGGCAAGTGATGGCGACGCCGCACCTCAAGGAAGCGCGGCTCAGCGTCATCGACCTGGAAGATTGGTCGATCGTGAAGACCGTCGAGACCAAGGGCCCGGGCTTCTTCCTGCGCAGCCACGAGAACACGCGCTACGCCTGGACCGACGTCTTCTTCGGGCCGCACCGCGACCTGGTCCACGTGATCGACAAGGAAACCCTGGAGATCGCGCGCACTCTGCAACCGGCGCCGGGCAAGACCGCCGCCCACGTCGAGTTCGACCGCGACGGCAGCCACGCCCTCCTCTCCATCTGGGAAGACGACGGCGCGATCGTCGTCTACGACGCGGCGACCCTGGAGGAGGTCAAGCGCCTGCCGATGTCCAAGCCCTCGGGGAAGTACAATGTCTGGAACAAGATCACTTTCTCCGACGGCACCAGCCACTAGGGTGCCGCCGGCCTCCACGGCGCTGCTGCTCTGCGCCCACGGCAGCCCCGGCAGCGGCGAAGACTTGGCCCGGCGCGCCGCCGCGCTCGGTCGCCGGCTGAGGTGCGCCGAGACGGCGGGCGCGCTGCTCTACGGCGACCCGCCCCTGGAAAAGGTGGTCGCCGGCCTGACCAGTGCGCGCATCTGCGTCGTCCCGCTGCTGCTCTCGGAGGGCACGACCTTCGCCGCGCTGCGCGACCGCCTGCAGGATCTCGGCGGGCCTGCGCGCTTCACCCTCTGCCGGCCCCTGGGAACGCATCCCTGGCTGGCGGCCGGGCTCCTGGCCGCCGCCGAGGCGGAGGCGCGCCGCGCGGGCTGGTCGACGAAGGACCTGGCCCTGGTGCTCGTCGGCCACGGCTCACGCCGCAATTCCGCCTCGCGCGAGGCGACCCAGCGCCTGGCGCGGCAGGTCGGCCGCGCCGCCGGGGGGCTCCGGGTCGACTGCGCCTTCCTGGAGGAGCCGCCGGCACTGGACGCCGTCCTGGCCGCGGCCCCGGAGCGGCGGCTCGTCGTCGCCGGCTGCTTTTCCGAACAGGGCCGCCACGCCCGCAAGGATGTTCCGGCCCTGATCGCGGCCTCGGGACGCGAGGTGCGTTACCTCGGGCCGATCGGCGCCGCCGACTGGACCGATACCTTGATCCTGGACTCGGCCGCGCGCGCCCTGGCCGAGACCGGCCAAACGATAACGCCGCAGCAAGAGGAGGACGCATGTCTGCTCAGCCGCTAGCCCTCGATCCCTCGACGACGGCGCCCGACCTGACGGCGGCCCTTTCCGCCTTCGACCGGGCCAACGCCGCCGATCCGAACCTGGAAGACGGTTCCGAGGGACCGCAGCCGAAGGAGCTGATCTACGGCCGCCGGATGAGCGCCTGCCTCGCCCAGGTCTATCCCGAAGCTTCGGCGGAACTGCAGCTTGCAGCGCGGGCCCAGCACCTGGAACGCTGGCGGATTCCCCGGAACAGCTATCCCGAGGGCCGGGTCGGCTACCTGACCTGGCGCCGCGACCTCAAGGCCTTCCACGCCGAGCGCGCGGCCGAGATTCTGCGCGACCTGGGTTTCGAGGAGGCTCTGATCGCCCGGGTCGGCGCCCTGCTGCGCAAGGAGCGCCTGAAAAAGGACCCGGAGTCCCAGGCCTTGGAGGACGTCGCCTGTCTGGTCTTTTTGGCGCATCACTTCGCCGCCTTCGCCGAGGGCCAGGACGACGCCAAGCTGGTCGAGATCCTGCGCAAGACCTGGCGCAAGATGTCGGAGCGGGGGCACCGGGCAGCGCTCGCCCTGCCGTTGGAGGGCAGGCCGCTGCACCTCGTGCAGACCGCCCTGGCCGGATAGGCTGCGCGCCCGGGCCGTCACCTTATGTAGTGCAGCGTCTGGAAGTCGTTCCGGAAGGCGATGACTTCCGGGACCAGGCTTCCCGGCGCCTCGCCCTTCGCAAGCACGCGGGCGATGAAGCGCGCGACGGTCGCCATCTCGGGCTCCTTCAGGCCCCAGCGGGTCACCTCCTGGGTGCCGAGGCGCAGGCCGTTCAGGTCGCCCGCCACCGGCGGCAGGGGCAGGCCGATGCCGCAGAGCAGGACCCCGGCCTTGGCCAGGTGCTTGGCCGCGGTCTGGCCGCCGCCGTAGGACGCCGCGGGCAGGGCGAGGTGGTGGCTTTCGGTATGGCCGCGGCCCTCGACGCCCTGCACCTCGACGCCTTCCGCGGCGAGCGCGGCGCCAAGGGCCTGAGCGTTGGCGACGCACTGCGCGGCGTAGGCCTCGCCGAACTCCAGCAGGTCGAGGATCGAGAGCGCCAGGGCGGCGGTCTTGCCGAGATCGAAGTTGGCGGTCATGCCGGGGAAGGCGATCTTGTCGAGCTTCTCGGCCAGATCCGCCTCGCTGGTGAGGACCAGGCCGGCGGGCGGGCCGCCGAAAGCCTTGTAAGTCGACATCGTCATGAGCTGAGCGCCCTCGGCCAGGGGGTACTGAAAGCGCCGGCCGGCGATCATGCCGGCCATGTGGGCGGCGTCGTAGAGCACCAGCGCCCCGACCTCCTCGGCGATGGCCCGGACCTCGGCCACGGGATAGGGGAAGAGGCAAAGGCTGCCGGCCAGGGTGATCATCCTGGGCCGCAGGCGGTGCGCCTCGTCGCGCAGACGGTCGAGGTCGATCGTCATCCTTGCGCCGACGTAGGGGACCGGATGGATCTCCAGGCCGTAGAGCCCGGCGCAGCCGGCGGCGTGGTGGGTTACGTGGCCGCCCATCTCGCCGCTGAAGGCGAGGATCCGGTCGCCGGGCCGGCAGGTCGCCATGAAGGCGTAGAGGTTGGCAAGGGCGCCCGAGGGCACGCGGATCTCGGCATAGGGCGCGCTGAAAAGCCGCTTCGCCAGGCTTTCGGCCAGGACCTCGATCCGCTCGGCGTGTTCCATGCCCATCTCGTACTTGTCGCCGGGATAGCCCAGGCTCGGCCGGTTGCCGAGCGAGCGCCCAAGCAGGGCGGCGGCCCGCGGGTTCATGACGTTGGTGCCGGCGTTGAGCCCCAGGCTCTCGCGGTCCATCAGCCGCTCGTGGTCCTCGACCAAGTCGAAGAGCCGGGCCTCGATTTCCTCGCGGTCCTCCAGGTCCAGGCTTGATTCGATCTCGGCAATGGTCGCGGCGCAGCCGGCCGGCAGCCAGGGCTTCTCGGCGATGGGATTGAGGGCGAAGGTCGGGCGGGTCATGGATGCAGTCCTCGAAGGCGTCGATCTCGCGAGAAGATGCCTGGCTTGGCCCTTGAGCCGCAAACCAGATAGTCTGCGGTTCAGGCATAGAAATTCTAGGTCTCGCGATGTCCCTCAAGGCACCCCGTCCCGGCTTGCCGGCCCTGAACACCCTGCGTGCCTTCGAGGCGGCGGCCCGGCACGAGAGCTTCGCCCGGGCCGCGGAAGAACTGAACGTGACCCCCGGAGCCGTGGCGCAGCAGGTCAAGGCTCTCGAAGCCTGGCTCGGGACGCCGCTGTTCAGACGCCTGAACCAGGGCCTGCGCCTGACCGAGGGCGCGCGCGCGGCCTTGCCGGCCTTCGTCGACGCCTTCGATGCGCTGGGATCGGCGGTTCGCGCGCTGAGGGATGCCGTCGGTCCGGCTGAGCTGCGGGTCGCGGCCCTGCCCGCGTTGGCCCAGCTCTGGCTCTCGCCGCGCCGCGCCGCCCTGGCGGCGCTTGCCCCCGCCGGCGGCCTCTCGATCTCGGCCCTGGAGGCACCGCCCGATTTCGGCCGAGAGCTCTACGACCTCGCGCTCTTCTACACCAAGGACCGCCTTCCGGGCGCGGAGGCGATCCCGATCGCCGAGGACCTGATCTTCCCGGTCTGCAGCCCGGACTTGCTGGACGCCGAGCCGCCGCTGCGCGGACCTGCGGATCTGGCGGGCCAGGTTCTGCTGCACGACGCCTCTTGGCGGGGCGACTGGCCGCTATGGTTGCGGAAGGCGGGGACCGAAGCGGTCGACGGCACGGTCGGACCGCGCTTCTCCCTCTACAGCCTGGCTCTCGAAGCCGCGGTCGAAGGCGCCGGGGTCCTGATGGGCCACGAGGCGCTGGTCGCCTCGGCCACCGCGCGGTGTGACCTGGTCATGCCCTTTCCCCTGAGAGTGCCGACGGGGAAGAACCTGAGCCTCATCCTGCCGAAGACCTCGAGGCAGGAGGCAAGACGCTCCGCGCTCGTCGCCTGGTTCCGCGCGCAGGCGGCCGGCGAAACCTCCGCCTGACCGTGCTGGACTCCCGCCTGTCTTTGCCGTGGTACTATGGGGCGGTGGGGCTCCGATGGTAGCGTCGGCCCGTTACGGATGCTGCGGCAAAGGGAGGGCGGCAAGGTGAAGGTCTGTATCTACGGGGCCGGGGCGATCGGCGGTTACCTGGCGGTCGAGCTGGCGCAGGTCGACGGGGTCGAGGTCTCGGCCATCGCCCGCGGCGGGCATCTGGCGGCGATCCGCGAGAAGGGCCTGAAGCTGGTGATCGAGGAGGAGACCCGGGTCGGCCAGGTCCGGGCCAGCGACGATCCGGCCGAGCTCGGGCCCCAGGACTTCGTGATCATTGCCCTCAAGGCTCACCAGGCCTGGGAGGTCGCCGAGCAGATGGCGCCGCTGCTCGGCCCGGAAACGGCGGTGGTGACCTGCCAGAACGGGGTGCCCTGGTGGTACTTCCACGGCCTGGAGGGCCAGTACGCCGACCTGCGCCTGGCCAGCGTGGACCCGGAGGACCGGCAGTGGAACGCGATCGGGCCCGAGCGAGCGATCGGCTGCGTCGTCTACCCGGCCACCGAGATCGTCGAGCCGGGCGTGATCAAGCACATCTACGGCAACAAGTTCGCCCTCGGCGAGCCGGACGGCAGCACCTCGGCGCGCTGCCAGCGCCTGTCGGACGCGATTGAGGCGGGCGGGCTCAAGGCGCCGATCCTGCCGCACATCCGCAACGAGATCTGGCTGAAGCTCTGGGGCAACCTCTGCTTCAACCCGATCTCGGCCCTGACCCGAGAGACCCTGGACGTGGTCGCCACCGATCCGGGCACCCGAGCGCTGTCGCGCGAGATGATGCTGGAGGCGCAGCGCATCGCCGTGCGTTTGGGCGTGCATTTCCGGGTCGACGTCGAGCGGCGGATCAACGGTGCCGCCAAGGTCGGCGCGCACCGGACCTCGATGCTGCAGGACTTGGAGCGTGGCCGGCCGCTTGAGATCGACGCCCTGCTGACCGTGGTCCAGGAGATGGGCCGCATGGTCGAGATGGAGACGCCGCACATCGACAGCGTGCTGGCCCTGGTGCAGCAGCTCGGACGGCGGCTGTCGCTCTACCCGACCTTTCCCGACCACGGCCGCGAGGACCAGGACGCCGAGGTCGCGGTCGACTGACGCCGCCGATCCGGCGGCGCAATTCGGGGTGGCGGTTCGGCCGCGCAGGGCGCATACCTAGAGCGGGACGATACGAGGTCGGATCGACCTCCTACCTGAATCTTGCTCTAAACTGTTGAAGTCGGGCGGGCTTCGGCAGGCAATCCGTGGCAGGAGGCCAGAAGGCGATGTCCGAGCCGCTGACGCAAAACGGCCAGCGCGACCCGCCTCGGCAGCGGCCATCGGGCCGGCTGCGCGCCCTCATGATCCTGCCGCCGATCCTGGTCGGAGTCCTGGTCCTGGTCTGGCAGATCGCCGGGCGCGAAGGGCCGCAGCAGGACCCGCCGCGCGAGGTGGCTCGTGCGGTCCGCGTCGTCGAGGTGCAAGCCACGAGCTTCGTGCCCCGGGCCTTGGGACACGGCTTCGTCCAGCCGGACCGGGTCTGGGACGCCGTGGCCCAGGTCGAGGGCCGGATCGCCACGCGGCACCCGCTCCTGGAGCGCGGCCAGATCCTCGAGGCCGGCACCGAGCTGCTGCGGATCGACCCGACCGACTACGAGCTGGCGGTCGCGCGCGCCGAGGCCGACCTGGCCAGCATCCGCGCCCAGCTCGCCGAGCTGCAGGTGGAGGAGCAGAACCTCCGGGCTTCGCTGGCGATCGAGCGCCGCGCCCTGGAGATCGAGGAGCGGGAGCTGGCGCGGCAGAAGAAGCTGCGCACCAAGGGCAACGTCAGCCAGGCCAGGGTCGACGAGTTCGAGGGCGCCCTGCTGCTGCAGCGCCAGAGGGCGCAGGACCTCAGCAACCAGATCGGTCTCCTGCCGAGCCGCCGAGCGGTGCTCGAGGCCAGCGAACGACAGTCGGCCGCGGTGCTCTCCGAGGCCCAGGTCGACCTGGAGCGGACGGTGCTGCGCCTGCCCTTCGCCGCGCGCATCGCCGAGGTCGAGATCGAGACCGCCCAGTTCGTGCGCAGCGGCGACCGGCTGGTGGTCGCCGACTCGGTCGACTCGGCAGAGATCGCCGTCCAGATCCCGCTGGAGCGGATGCGGCCGCTGGTGCCGCAGGACCTCGACACCTCCGGGCTGTCCGCCGCGGAGCTCGGCAAGGTGGTGCGCAGGATGGGGATCCGGGCTCTGGTCCGCCTGCCGCAGGCCGACTTCACCTTGCCTTGGGAGGCGCGCTTCGACCGGACCTCCGACACCGTCGATCCCAAGACCCGGACCCTTGGCGTGATCGTGGTGGTCGAGGAGCCCTATCGCAGCGTCCTGCCCGGCCGGCGGCCGCCGCTGACCAAGAACATGTTCGTCCAGGTCGAGCTCAGCGGCCGGGTACGGGCGGAGACCATCGTGATCCCCCGGATCGCTTTGCACGACGCCGGCAGCGGGACGCCGGTCGTCTACCTGGCCGGACCCGATGACCGCCTGATTCGGCGCCGGGTCGCGCCGGGCCCGGCCCAGGGCGACCTGGTGGTGATCGAGGACGGCCTGGCGCCGGGCGAGCGGGTGGTGGTGACCGACCTGGTGCCCGCGGTCACGGGCATGCTGCTGGCACCGGCGCTCGACGAGGCCCTGATGAAGCAGGTCGCCTCGGCGGCGGCCGGGTCGGGGTCCGCGCAGTGATCCGCTACTTCGCGAGTCATCCGACCGCGGCCAACCTACTCATGATCCTGCTGCTGGCCTTCGGCGTCCTGGCCCTGCCGCAGTTGCTTCGCGAGACCTTTCCCGACTTCACGGTCGACGCGGTCGAGGTTCGGGTGCCTTATCCGGGCGCGGCAGCCGAGACGGTCGAAGAGGCGATCTGCCAGCGCCTCGAGGACGCGGTCGACGGCCTCACCGACCGCGGCGAGTTGCGCTGCGACGCCCGCGAAAGCCTGGGCACGGCGACCATCGAGATGCGCGAAGGCGGCGACCTCGACCGCTTCCTGCGCGAGGTCAAAGCGGAGGTCGACGCCATCGACGACTTCCCGGAGCAGACCGAGGACGCGGTGGTCCGGCAGATCAACCTGGCCGACCGGGTGGTCTCGATCGCGGTTACCGGCCCGATGTCGGCGCCGCATCTCAAGGTCTATGCCGAGGCCCTGAAGGCGCGGCTGCTCCGCCTGCCCGAGGTCAGCCTGATCGATATCAAGGGCTTCTCCCAGCGCCAGATCCGCATTGCCCTGGATACCGCCCTGCTACGCCAGTACGAGCTCAGCGCTCAGGACATCGCGGACAAGATCGGCCTGCAGAGCGTCGACCTGCCGGCCGGGACCATCGAGACCGGCGAGCGCGACATCTTCATCCGCTTCGCCGACGAGCGGCGCCGGCCAGAGGCTTTCGAGTCCCTGGTGCTGATGGGCGGCGATGCCGGGGGCGAGGTGACCCTGGGCCAGGTGGCCCGGATCTACGATACCTTCGAGCTGGAGGAGGACCGGGTTCTCTTCAACGGCCGCCGCGCCGCCCTGCTGGCGGTCAGCAAGACCAAGGACCAGGACGCCCTGGTGGTGCGCGACGCGGTCGAGCGCTTCCTGGAGGCGGAGCGGGGCCGGGTTCCGCCCGGGGTCGCGTTCGCGCTGACCCGCGACGTCTCGGACATCGTCCGCGACCGCCTGACCATGCTGGTCCGCAACGGCCTGCAGGGGCTGGTCCTGGTCTTCCTGGTGCTCTGGCTGTTCTTCTCCTTGCGGCTGTCGTTCTGGTCTGCCTTGGGACTGCCGGTGTCCTTCCTGGGCTCCCTGATGGTCATGGTGCTGATCGGCTATTCGCTGAACATGCTGACCATGGTCGCCCTGCTGATCGCCATCGGCATCATCATGGACGATTCCATCGTCATCGCCGAGAACGTCGCCCGCCTGCGCCGCGCCGGCCGGCCGCCGCTGGAGGCCGCGATCGAGGGCACGCGGCAGGTCGCGCCCGGCGTGGTGGCCTCCTTCCTGACCTCGATCTGCGTCTTCGCGCCGCTCGCCTTCCTCGAGGGCGACATCGGCAAGGTCCTCAAGGTGGTACCTGTGGTCCTGATCCTGACCCTTGCGGTGAGCCTGATCGAGGCCTTCCTGATCCTGCCGCACCACATCCGTCACACTCCGGCGGACCCCAGAGGGAGCCGCTTCGGTCGCGCCTTCGAGCGCGGCTTCGAAGCCCTGCGGCAGAAGGTCCTGGGCCGGCTGATCGACGCGGCCGTGCGTTGGCGCTACCTCACCGCCGGCCTCGTGGTTATGGTCTTCCTGGTCTCGCTCTCGGCGATGGCCGGCGGGCTGTTGAAGTTCCGCGCCTTCCCCGACCTGGACAGCGACGTGGTCGAGGCGCGCATCCTGCTGCCCCAGGGCACGCCGCTCAGCCGCACGGTGGCGGCGGGCGAGCGGATCACCGAGGCGCTCGAGCGGGTCAACGCGGCCTTCACGCCGGATCAGCCGGATCGGATGCCGCTGGTCCGCAACGTCCTGGTCCAGTTCAATACCAACGTCGACGCCTACGAAAGCGGCCCGCACGTCGCCACGGTAACGGCCGACCTGCTGAAGAGCGACCGGCGCCGGACCCACAGCGACGCCATCCTCGACCGCTGGCGCCGCGAGGTCGGCACCCTCCCCGACGTCCTCAGCCTGACCTTCAAGGACCCGCAGATCGGCCCCGGCGGCTCACCCATCGAGATCCGGCTGCAGGGCCGGGACCTTGCCGAGCTCAAGGCGGCTTCTCGCGAGCTGCTCGACTGGCTGGCGCGCTACCGCGGGGTCGCCGACCTCAACGACGATTTGCGGCCGGGCAAGCCGGAGGTCTGGATGACCCTGCGCGAGGGCGCGACCCAGCTGGGCCTCGACGCGCGCAGCGTCGGCGGCCAGCTGCGCAGCGCTTTCCACGGCACCACGGCCTCGGAGATCCAGGTCGGTGCAGAGGACTTCGAGATCGACGTCCAGCTCGCCGGCGTCGGCCAGGACAGCCTGGGCGACCTTGACAACTTCCACGTGACCCTGCCGACCGGGGAGCAGGTGCCGCTCTCCGCCGTGGCGCAGACCGAAATTGGCCGCGGGTTTTCGCGGATCGGCCGAATCGACGGCCGACGCACGGTGACGATCCGCGGGGACGTCGACACCGAGGTCGCCAACGTCAACGAGATCCTGGGCGACACGATCGCGCGCTTCCTGCCGGAGTTGAGCCGCCGATTTCCCGGTGTCGAGGTTGGACTCGAAGGCGAAATCGCCGAGCAGGGCAAGACACAGGCCTCGATGCTGCGCGGCTTCCTGCTCGGCCTGATCGGGGTCTTCCTCCTGCTCAGCTTCCAGTTTCGCGACTACGTCGAGCCGGTGATCGTGATGCTCGCCATCCCCTTCGCCCTGATCGGCGTGATCTGGGGGCACATCGCCCTGGGCCTCGACCTGTCGATGCCCAGCATGCTCGGCTTCGCCTCCCTGGCCGGCATCGTGGTCAACGACTCGATCCTGCTGTTGGTCTTCATCAAGCTGCGTGCGGCGGAGGGGCGGAGCGTCGTCGAGGCGGCCCGACGCGCCAGCCGCGACCGCTTTCGGGCGGTGCTGCTGACTTCGCTCACCACTATCGCCGGGTTGGTGCCGCTTCTCTTCGAGCAGAGCCAGCAGGCCCAGGTTCTCAAGCCTCTGATCGTGTCGCTGGCCTTCGGCCTGATGGCCTCGACGGTGTTGGTGCTGGTCGTGGTGCCGACGCTCTACGCCATTCTCGACGATTTACGCCCCGCCCGGACGGTCGCGGCCGAGGCATAGGCTTCGCGCGGCGGTAAAATAGGCAGGGTGGGCGCCGCCCCTTTGCCATTCGGCGCCCCTGCGAACCTGGAAACAGCGTCAGGAAGATTCGTCGGCTGTGTCCTGGGCCAGGACGATGAGGTCGAAAGTGCCGTTTGCCAGCGAACCGACCGCGAAGGCCGTGTAGCTCACCTGCTCGTCCAGAGTGACATTGATCTTGGCGACCGACTTGAAGCTGGTGTCCGGCGAGATCCGCACTTGATAGTCGCCCGCTGCAGCGTCGCTGGGGAAGCTCTGCTCGCCGTTGGCCAAGCCGTCGATGAAGAGGCCGCTGCGGTAGGAGCCGCGCTTCGGCCGAACCAGGACGTCGACGGGCGGCGCAACGGCCGCGTGGACGACGGCCAGACGGGTATCGTAGACGCCCAGGGTCGACACGTTGTTGCTGACCTTCGTCAAGGTCGGGGAGGCGCTCTGATTCAGGTGGGCGATGACGGAGGCGTTCTCGAAGGCCGACAGGTCGATCCGGCTGGTCAAGACTAGAAGTCCCTGGCAGGGCTTGTCCGTATCGGCCAGCGAAACCGCGATTTCGTAGCTGCCGGCCGGCAAGGCCACATCGCGGGCGATGTCGCCGAAGGACACGCCGGTCAGCGCGCAGTCGCCGTCGACCGATATGTCGACCGGCAAGGACTCTTCGAGGCCGAGATCGGTGCCGTTGATGCCGTGGATGACCTGGACGCTGGCATCCTGAGCCTGCGCCGGCTGCGCCCAGGCCTGCACGGCCACAAGACCGGCGGTGGCTATAACCAGGGTAGAAAGAGTCTTCATGACGTACCTCCCATAGGTTAGGAATGCTTCTCCCTACGGTGCGGTCTTCGGATTGGATGTACGCCCCAGGTGACGCTTTGTTGAAACCTCGCGCCGGGGCGGCCAAGCCGGTCTCCGATCGGCAAGTGCAGAAGCCCTTGACTCGCGGTGCGCGGTGCAGCAAAGTCCAGAACGCTTAATCTGAACAAGATATCATGCCCTGGGAAAAGTCCTTCGATCGCCAAGAGGCGCTGCATGAGGCGATGCTGCTGTTCTGGCGGCAGGGCTACGAGGACACCTCGATCAGCGATATCGCCGAGGTGACCGGGGCAAGCCGCTACGGCCTCTACGACGAGTTCGGCGACAAGCACGCGCTCTACCTCGAAGCCCTGGAACATTACGGCGAGATCCTGATCGCGCAGCTGATCGGGCCGCTCGAGCGCTCCGATGCCGCCTTGCCCGAGCTTCTGGGCTACCGGGATCGGCTCCTGGCCAGCGTCGATACCGAGATCGGGCGCCTGGGATGCTTCCTCTGCCTCTCCGGCGTGGATCTCGGCCCCAGCGACCCCGAGGTGTCGGCGCGAGTCGCCGCCACCTTCCAGCGGGTCATCGCCGCCGTGACGCGGGCCTTCGAGAACGCCGAGGCCGAGGGCGACTGGCAGTCGCAGCTGAGCCCGCAGGAAGCCGCCGAGGTGATCGCTGCGGCGGTCCAGGGCGCGGCCGTTTTCCTGCGTTCGGGGCGCGACCCCGCCGCCGTTGCGCGCGGCCTCAAGAACAGCTTCGCGGCGGTGCTGAGGGGGTAAAAATTTTTGTCCGGTCCAGACTGTACGTTCTGAAGAAAGGAGCCGAGCTGCGATGAAGCCGAGAATCCTCTTTCCGGGCCTGCTGGGCCTTTTGACCCTGGTTGCGGCGCCACTTGCGGCCCAGGACGCAAAGCCGAGCTACCGCCCGCCGCTTTCGGCCGACTTTCCATACGAATCCCGCTTCGTCGAAGTCCTCGGTTCGCGGATCTACTACATCGAAGCGGGCCAGGGGGCGCCCATCCTCCTGCTTCACGGCAACCCCACGTCCTCCTACCTCTGGCGCAACGTCATCCCCTTCCTAGAGCCCCACGGCCGGGTCATCGCGCCCGACCTGATCGGCTTCGGCCGCTCGGACAAGCCGGACATCGGCTACACCTTCGTCGAGCATCGCGCCTACGTCGCCGGCTTCATCGCGGCCCTGGGCCTGGAGGGGCTGACCCTGGTTTTGCATGACTGGGGCTCGGCGCTGGGCTTCGACTACGCGATGCGCAGCAACGGCCGGGTCCGGGCCATTGCCTTCATGGAGGCCCTGGTGCCGCCGGTCTTTCCAATGGAGTCCTTTGCCGACATGGGCCCCTACGAGCAGTTGTTCCGTGACATGCGGGATCCGGCCAAGGGGCCCATCATGGTGATTCGGGACAACGCCTTCATCGAGCAGATCCTGCCCAGCGCGGTGCTGCGCGACCTGACGCCGGAGGAGATGGCCGCCTACCGCGCACCCTTCGCCGAGGTCTCGGCGCGCAAGCCGATCCTGGTCTGGCCAAACCAGATTCCGATCGGCGGCGAGCCCGAGGAGGTCGCGGCCATCGTCGAGTCCTACGGCGCCTGGCTGCGCGAGACCGAGATCCCGCTACTGCACCTCTACGCCTCGCCGGGCGCGCTCAACCCGCCCGAGGTCGCAGCCTGGCTCGCCGGCAACCTCAGGAACATCGAGACCGCTTTCGTCGGCGGCGGGCTGCATTACATTCAGGAGGACCAGCCCGAAGCCATCGGCCGCGCGCTCGCCGACTGGCTGCGGCGGACCGGCGGATGAACGCGCCGCGATCACCCGGGAGGCCGAGATGACTCCGTTTCAGGATCTCTTCGATATCGCCGCCCGGCGCAAGGGCGGGGCGGCGGCCCTGGAGGCGCTCTTGCCTTCGCCCGAAAGCCCGGAGGCCCTGGCCCGAATTCCCGACGACCGCTGGCTCGCCGGGATGACCAAGCGGATCTTCCAGGCCGGCTTCGTCTGGCGGGTGATCGAGGACAAGTGGCCGGGCTTCGAGGCCGCCTTCGAGGGCTTCGAGCCGCGGCGCTGGCAGATGATGTCCGACGAGGACCTGGATCGCCTGGTCGTGGACCAGCGCATCGTGCGCAACGCCAAGAAGATCCTGACCGTGCGCGACAACGCCAGGCTGCTCTGCGAGCTGGCGGCCGAGCGAGGCTCGGCCGCCAAGGCCTTCGCCGACTGGCCGAGCGAGGACTACATCGGCCTGCTCGATCTCCTGAAGACCCGGGGCAGCCGCCTGGGCGGCTCGACCGCGCAGTACTTTCTGCGCTTCATGGGCAAGGACTCCTTCATGACCTCGGGCGACGTCGCCGTGGCCCTGATCCGCGAGGGCGTGGTCGACAAGCCGCCGACCGGCAAAGGCGCGCTCAAGAAGGTGCAGAGCGCCTTCAACGTCTGGATGGAGGAGAGCGGCCGGCCGCTCACCCATATCAGCCGCGTCCTGGCCTTCACGGTGCCGGGCGAGGGCGAGGAGACCTGAGCCTCGACGCCGCGACCGCCGGATGCCCGCCGGCCTGGCCATCGGCTGGGGTTTCCCGCCCCGGCAGGCGGCGATCGGACGTCTTGGTTGCGCCCGATCTGGCCTTTGCCTAAACCTGCTCATGATGCGAAGCGCCGTGGAGGGTCAAGCGCCCGAACGACAAGGGCCGGCCCGGCGCCGTCCAAGGAGGGAGGTGATCATGGTCTTCATGGCGCGACGGGGCGCGGCAGGCCGGCTGCTCGGCGGTCTTTTCGGCCTGGCGTTGATCGCCCTGGGGCCGGCGACGGCCGCACGGGCCGCGGAAAAGGTGACGGTCGCCGCGTTGACCTTCGTCTCCTCCTCGCCGCTCTTCATCGCCTACGAGAAGGGCTACTTCGCCGAGGCCGGGCTGGAGGTCGAGTTCAAGTTCTTCCGGGCGGCGCAGCCGGTGGCGGTGGCCATCGCCGCGGGCGACGCCGACTTCGGGGTCACCGCCTTCACCGCCGGCTTCTTCAACCTGGCGGGCAAGGGCGCGCTCAAGGTGATCGGCGCCCAGCTGCACGAGCGTCCCGGCTACGACGGCTCGGCGATCCTGGTCTCCAACAAGGCGCACGCCGCGGGCTTCACCTCGGTCGACAAGTTCCCCGGGCATTCCTTCGCCATGACCCAG
The DNA here is from genome assembly GCA_030066685.1 of Kiloniellales bacterium. NCBI lineage: Bacteria > Pseudomonadati > Pseudomonadota > Alphaproteobacteria > Rhodospirillales > Kiloniellales bacterium. The sequence continues at coordinate 14,708 of JASJBF010000038.1, forward strand.
GTCGGCTCCTCCTTCCACTACATGATCGGCCGGGTCTCGGAGGCGGCCGGTTTTCCGCTCGATCAGGTGACGCTCAAGCCGCTGCAGGCGGTGCCCAACATGATCGGCGCCCTGAAGAGCGGTCAGGTCGACGCCATGATCATCGTGCCGCACATCGCCAAGCCGCTTGAGGCGGCCGGCGCCGCCAAGATCATCGGCTGGGTGCGCGACTACGCGCCCTACCAGGTCGGCGGGCTCTTCACATCGAGCCGCAACGTCGCCGAGCGGCCGGAGCTGGTGCGCGCCTTCGCAGAGGCCTACCGCCGGGGCGCCGGCGACTACGCCGAAGCCTTCCTGGCGCGCGATGCCGAGGGCAAGCCGGTCGCTGCGAAGTCGACCGAGGAGACGGTCGCGCTGATCCACCGCTACGTCTACAAGGACAACCCGCCGGAGAAGGCCTTCCCCAAGATCCGCAACGGCGCCATGTACATCGACGCCGAGGCCCGGCTCGACGTCGCCGACGTCCACGAGCAGGTGCGCTGGTACCAGGACAAGGGCCTGGTCGACTCCAGCGTCGATCCGGCGAAGATCATCGACACCGGCTTCCTGCCCGCCCTGCCGGGGACCGAGAGGTAGCGGCCCGTACGCGGGTGCTCCGGCGATGCGGCTGGAGGTCAGCCAGGTCGGCCACCATTACGACGACCTGACGGTCCTCGAGGGCATCGATCTCTCGGTCGAGGCCGGCGAGGTGCTGGCCCTGATCGGGCCCTCGGGCTGCGGCAAGTCGACCCTGCTGTCGATCCTGGGCGGGCTGCTGCGGCCCAGCAGCGGGGCGGTGTTCCGCGAGGGCGACCTGCCCGCGGGCTGCCTGGTGCCCATGACCTACGTCTTCCAGGACTTCGCCCTGCTGCCCTGGCGCAGCGTCGAGGGCAACGTCCGGCTGGTGCTGGAGGACCAGCCCCTGACCCCCGCCGAACGCGCCGAGCGCGTGACGGAGGTCCTGGCCCTGACCGGGCTCGCCGACTTTCGGAGCGCCTATCCCAAGCAGCTCTCCGGCGGCATGCGCCAGCGCCTGGGCATCGCCCGGGCCCTGGCGGTGCGGCCCGCGGTCCTGCTGATGGACGAGCCGCTCTCGGCCCTCGACGCCCAGACCCGCAGCCTTCTCCTCGAGGACTTCGCCGCGCTCTTCGCCCGGACCCGGGCGACCGCGGTCTACGTGACCCACAACCTCGCCGAAGCCCTGCGCCTCGCCGACCGGGTGGCGGTGCTGTCGAGGCGGCCCGGGCGCCTCAAGGCGCTGCTGCCGATTCCCATTGCGGTGGCGGATCGCAAGGCCGGCGACCCGGCCCTGGCCGAGATCGAGGGGCGGCTCTGGGACCTGATTCGCGAGGAGGCCGCAGCCGCCGACAAGGAGCTCGGCGATGTCGCCTGAGCCGCGGCATCTCGACCGCGGGCCGGTGCCCTTCCGCGCCCGCGGCTTTGCGCCGCGCCTGGTGCCGCTCGCCGCCTGGGGCAGCTTCCTCGGAGTCATCCTGCTCTGGCAACTCGGCTCGGCGGGGGGCGTGATCCCGGCCCTGGTCCTGCCGAGCCCCTGGGAGGTTCTCCAGGCCCTCTGGGCCCTGGCGGTCTCGGGCGAGCTCTGGCGCCACTTCGCGGCCTCGCTGCAGCGGCTGCTGGCCGGCTGGACCCTGGGCACCCTGGCCGGCCTGCTGGTCGGCCTCGCGGTCGGGATGTTCACCTGGGCGCGCTCGCCCGGCATCGCCTTCGTCTCGGCGCTCTTCCCGATCCCGAAGATCGCCCTCTTGCCGCTGTTCATCATCTGGTTCGGCATCGGCGAGCCCTCGAAAGTCGCGACCATCGCCTTCGGAGTCTTCTTTCCGACCGTGATCAACACCTTCGGCGGGGTCGACAACGTCTCGCGCAGCCTGATCCGCATGGGCCAGAGCTTCGACCTGCCGACCCGCTCGATCGTGCGCAAGATCGTCCTGCCGGGCGCCCTGCCGGCAATCCTGTCGGGCTTCCGGATCTCCGCCTCGATCGCGATCATCCTTCTGATCGCCGCCGAGATGATCGGCGCGGAGTACGGCGTCGGCGCCCTGGTGCTGGCGGCCGGCAACCTCTACCAGATCGACCAGCTCCTGGCCGGCGTGGTGGTCCTGTCGCTGCTCGGGCTCTGCGTCTCCGCCGTGCTGTCCCGGCTCGAAGCCTGGCTGCTGGCCTGGCGCTGAATCCCGAGCGGCCGCAGACCTCCAAGCCGAGGCAGGCCGACAGGCCGGCGGAGGCGTGCTGCGGCCGGCCGGGATCGAAGGCAGGTCGGGGGTGTGGCTTGGCCTGGCTAATAGTCGTCGGGGAGGCGCGTGGCGCTGACCGCCTGGGCTAGGAAGCCGCGCAGGTGCTCCCAGGTCTCCCCGCCGAAATGGCCGACGAAGCGGTTCTGGGCGTCATGCCACAGGGGGTAGCCCTGCTTCAGCATGGCCCGGCCTGCGGCGGTTAGCGACAGGTTGACGCTGCGCCGGCCCTCCCGGCTGAGCTTTTCGACCAGTCCCTGGCTTTCCAAAGGCCGCAGGTTCCGAGCCATGGTCGACGGATCCATGACCATCTCGCGGGCCAGGCGGGCGATGCTGGTGGGTTGCATCGCCCCGACCGCCACGAGGATCACGAACTGCGTCGAGCGTAGGCCCGTGGGCTCAAGACATTCATCGAAGAACTGCGTGACGGCACGTGTTGCTTTCCGGAAGTTTCCGCAAGCGCATTGTGTCGCTACCTGCGCCAAGTCATCCGGACTTAACTGTTCCGGTATATCCAGCATGGTCTGATATGCCCCTCTCTGCGAGCAATCTGAACCACTGTGATGTCTTGAGGGTTGATCGCATTTTTTTGGAGGCCCGGAGCGTCTTGCTCCCGACCCGGTTCAGTTGTAGGCCCGCAGGATGAAGCTTAGCACCCATCCTGCTTTGAGACACAAGGCATTGTAGAATTCGGGGCCGATTGCGGCCGGCGCGTGACTTCTCTGCCACGGCACCTCCGCCTCGCAAGTTGCGGGCAAAGGGTTTCAGAGCGCGTTCAGCGGAATCCTGAGATAGGCGATGCCGTTGTCCTCCGGCGGCGGGAAACGCCCGGCGCGCAGGTTCACCTGCACGGAGGGGAGGATCAGCGCCGGCATCTGAAGCGTCTTGTCACGCTCTTCGCGCAGCTTCACGAAGGCGTCCTCGTCGATGCCGTCGTGCAGATGAATGTTCTTGTCCCTTTGCTCCGCCACCGTGGTCTCCCAGGCGAAGTGATCGCGCCCGGGCGCCTTGTAGTCGTGGCAGAGGAACATATGGGTTTCGGGCGGCAGGGCAAAGAGCTTCCGGATCGAGCGGTAGAGGGTCGCCGCGTCGCCGCCTGGGAAGTCCGTGCGGGCGCTGCCGTAGTCGGGCATGAAGATTGTATCGCCGACGAAGGCCGCATCGCCGATCAGGTAGGTGACGCAGGCCGGTGTATGCCCCGGCGTCGCCAGGACCCGGGCCTCCAGCGCGCCGATCCGGAAGGTCTCGCCGTCGGCGAAGAGGTAGTCGAAGTCGGACCCGTCGGCCGCGAACTCCGGACCGAGGTTGTAGAGGGCCTTGAAGGTCGCCTGGACCTCGGTGATCCGCTTGCCGATCGCGCTGCGCCCGCCGACTTGCTGCTTCAGGTAGGAGGCCGCGGTCATGTGGTCGGCGTGCAGATGGGTCTCGAGGATCCAGTCGACGCGCAGCGACTGCGTCGCCAGGTGGTCGATGATGGCGTCGGCACTGCGGGTGCTGCTACGCGCGGACTTGGGATCGAAGTCGAGCACGCTGTCGATGATCGCGGCGTGCCCGCCCTCCGGCTCGGATACGACGTAGGACACGGTGAAGGTGTCCTCGTCGAAAAAGGCTTTGACCCGCGGGCCCATGTCCTCTCCCTTTTGGGGGCGGCACGCCGGCCCGACCGGCCGGACGTGACCTGATAGCAGATGGCCGGCCGGCCGGCAAAGCGGAGAGGGCGAGGATCATGGCTTCGAATGACGGGATTCGGGTCTTCGGCTTTGCCGGAAGCTTGCGGCGCGGCTCTCTCAACAAGGCGCTGCTGGCGGCGGCGCAGGACCTGGCGCCGGACGGCATGGCGATCGAGGTCTTCGACCTTGCAGGGGTGCCGCTCTACGACGAGGACCTGCGCCAGGCCGGCCTTCCAGAGGCCGTCGCCGCGTTGCGGGCGGGCATCGCCGCTGCGGACGCGGTGCTGATCGCGACGCCGGAATACAACTTCTCCTTTTCGGGGGTGGTCAAGAACGCCATCGACTGGGCCTCCCGGCCGCCAGACCAGCCCTTCGCCGGTAAGCCGATCGCGATCCTGGGCGCCAGCCCGAGCCGTCTGGGCACGGCCCGCGCCCAGTACCAGCTGCGCCAATGCTTCATCTACCTGGATGGCCGGATCATGAACCGCCCCGAGATGATGCTGGGCGACGCCCGCCGCGCTTTCGACGAGGCCGGGCGGCTGGCCGAGCCGAAAGCGCGCGAGCACCTGGCCGCGTTCCTCGCGGCGCTGGCCGACTTCACGCGGGAGGGCCGCCGGCCGTGACCCGGGCGCTTCAGGACTTGGCTTTGGGGAAGGGGCGCCAGCCGCGCAGGATCGCCTGGTCGTCACTGCAGAACATGCGCTCACCCCGGCTGGGATCGATGACGATGGCGTCGTAACCTTTGTCAGAGGGCACGTAGAAGACCCGTTGGTCCTTCTCGTTGATGGTTCCCTTGATGACGCAGTACTGCGGATCCTCGGCCTCGCCGGGCAGGCGCACGCCGTCGCGCCAGGACGCGGGCGCCACGAAATCGCCGCGCCAGATGCCGAACTTGGCCTCCTTGGCGCTGTTCTGGGCCGTCTGAAACGCCGAAGGCGCTTCGGGAAGCGCAACGGCGTAGCCCTGCTGGAGAAGCGCAACCGCCAGATCCTTGTCGTCGACGCTGCAACTTGCCTGGGCGCTCTGCGATTCCGGGTCCGCCGGTTCGCAAACGACCTCGCCGAAGGCGATCAGTTTGCGCAGCGCCAAGGCGGCCTCCAGACCGCAACGCCAGGACTTGCTGTCGTTGAAGCAGCGCTGACCGAGTTCCGGCGCGTCGATTCCCGATAGCTGCACCAGGCGGCCCTCGACGACCAGGGTATCCCCATCGATCACCGGATTGGCCTCGTTCGCGCCCAGCGCGCCATCGCCGGGCGCCAGGCAAACCCAGGCCACAGCGGCGGCGACGGGAAGGAACATCTTGAGAACAGACCGTGTCAACGCGCTTCCTCAACGGCTTTCGTTAACTACCTATAGCAGGTGGTACGGGCATAAAGGAAATATCGTGTTTCTTCTGTGATAACTGCTACTCCTTTTCCCTGGAGGCCGCCCTCGAATGGACCTTGGCTATCTGGAGCACTTTCGAGATCAGGGATACGCCGTCGTTCGCGGTCTGTTCGACCCCGGCGACGTCGCCGCCCTGGCAGCCGCCTTCGAGCGGGTCTACGCCCAGGGCCTGACCCACCACGCCAGCTATCGGGACGGCAACGTGCTGTTTCGCGTCGGCCAGGATCCGCGGCTCGGCCGGATTCTGCGCCTGGTCCAGTGGCCATCCTACTTCGATCCGGTTCTGGAAAGCTACCGACGCGATCCACGCATCCTGCGGGTGTTGGAGCCGCTGATCGGCGGCGATCTCAAGCAGATCATCAATCAGATGCACTGGAAGCCGCCCGGCGCTGCGACGACCGAGTTCAGCTACCACCAGGATATACATTTCCGGCGACCCCCCTCCGCCTACCGCGAGCCAGGCCGCTCCTACATCCAGACGGTGATCGCGGTCGACCCGCACAGGACCGAGAACGGTGCCATCACGGTCTATCCGGGCAGCCACAAGCTGGGCAAGCTGACCTTTCCCGAACGCGGCCGGATCATGGACGCCGCCCTCAGCGACAAGGATCTCAAGGCTCTGGGGCTGGACCCGCGACGCATCGTGCATCTGGAGCTCGACCCCGGCGATCTCGCGTTCTGGGGCCTCTACATGATCCACGGCTCGGGTCCCAACGTCTCGTCCATGGATCGCCGCACCTACGTCAACGGCTACGTGATCGCCGCCAATTGCGACCGCGGCGAATGGGCCTTTCGCGGCGGCCAGGGCGTGCCCCTGGGGGAACCGGTGCTGGTGCACTACGAGGATCTCCACAACCGCCCCGGCCCTTTCTATCTGGACGAAGAATAGAAGGGCGCTGGCGCGCACTGGGCTCACGCCACGGGCGGGACCAGCGACGGCATGGCACGCTGGCGGCAATCGCTGCGCTCGCAGAGCCGGCAGTTGATTCCCACCGGGACCACCGTCTCGGGGTCGTCCCAGCTCAAACCCTCGCTGTAGACGAGCTCTTCCGCATATGAGAGGTCGCAGCCGATCCCGATCACATAACGGGTCTCGGGCTCCCCGTAGCCGCCACCTGGCTTTGTGATGCTGCGCGCCAGGCAGAAGAAGCGGCTGCCGCCCGGCATTTCGGCGACCTGGCGCAGGATCCGCCCGGGTGCGGCGCCGGCGGCGTGAAGGTTCCAACGCGGACAGACTCCGCCGTAGCGGGCAATCCGCAGCCCGGACCCGCCGAAGCGCTTGGAGACGTTGCCCGCGGGATCTATGCGGACGAAGTGGAAGGGAATGCCGCGCTGCCCCGGCCGTTGCAGGGTCGTCAGTCGATGGCAGACTTGCTCGAAGCTGGCGCCGAAACGCTGCTGCAGGCGCTCCAGATCGTAGCGCAGCTCCCGCGCCGCAGTCACGAAGGGCTCGTACGGCAAGATCACCGCCCCCGCGAAGTAGGAGGTCAGGGCTTGGCGAAGCTTGGCGCCGGAGTCGCTGGCCGAAAGCGTCGTGCCTTCGATCAGCGGATCGAAGATGTGCCCGCAGCGCAGGGCGCCGATGCAGCGCGCCGTGTGGAAGGCCCGGCTGCTGGCCGGCAGGGCCTCGGAGAGGACGAGCCTGCCGCGAGCCTCGTCGAAAGCGGCCACGCCGCCGGCGAGGTCCCGGTCGGCGCCGATCTCCACCGCGACGCCGCAGGCCGTCTCGAGATAGGCCGCGAGGGCAAACTCGAGCGGCCGGCCGGCGAGCTCCGCCTGGTCCCAGAGGGCCTCGGCCGCAGCTTCCAGTTCCGGGAAGTGATTGTTGTGGTTCTGGATGAAGTCCATCACATCGTCGACCGCCGAGGCCAGGCCGCCGAGGCCGGTGAGGTCTTCGCCCTTGGCGAAATCGACCATGCGGTCGACGGCCTGGTCCAGACGGCCGGTCTCCTTGACCAGAATCTCCAGGAACCGCTGTCGCTGCGCCGCGTCCAGGTCGTCGTAGTCGCGCAGAATCTCCGAGAAGGAGCGGATCGAGGTGAGAACGGTCCTCAACTCGTGGGTCGAGGCCGAGATCAAGGCATCGTCGCTGAGTCTTTCGCTGACCGCGTCGAGGTCCGCGCGCAGATTGCGGTAGCCCTGGTAGAGCGCGATCATGGCCTGGCCCAGCACCGGCGCCGCGCCGACCGCGTCGCTCAGATCCTTGGGCGCGAGTTCGAAGGAGGCGAAGAGCGGATCGCGGAGGATCTCGACGAGGTCGGTGACGATGCGCGCGTCCTCGTCCTCGGCAAAGACCTGCAGATCGACGTCGTAGCCCTCGGCCAGCTTCATCTGCAGCGAGCGGGTCAGGGGCCTCTGGTTGTGCTCGATCAGATTGAGGTAGCTGGGCGAGATGCCCAGCCGCTTGGCCATGTCGACCTGAGTCACGCCCTGCGCACGGCGCAGCCGTCTGACCTTGCTCCCAAGATGTGTGCGATCGCTCATAGCCCGCGCCCACGGCCCCGGATTTTTACGAGATTTACAATTTGGCCATGGTTTCTCAGGGTCAATTTACACACCGAAAGGCTGAAAACCAAGGGTCTTGTTGACTGGGTTAACGAATTGTGGGATTTTTACAAGCAAGACCAAAAAGGATGCAGCCCGCTCTAAGGGCGATCTCTACCGGGGGGAGGCGACGCGCAAGGGAGACAGGAAGCTCCCCCGCGTCACGGGTGAAGGGCGGCGCTCACCAAGCTTGGCGGCGCCCATCGGATCACCCGGGCCATTCCCCCGATTCGCTGGAGCCGGCTGGCCGGTGTCACGGAGGCGTGACGCCGGCGGTCAAGGCTTGGACCCCTCCTTTCTGGTCGGCCCCGGAGGCGCGGCGCGTCGGCAGGTTCTGCCTTGCGTTGCCCGGCCGGGCGAACACTTGGGGAAGACCGCTGCGGCCCGGCACCTCTCGCCGGCCTCTCTGCGGTCAATGCTAGTCCGGACCCAATGGAGGGGAGACGGCAAAGATGGAAGCAAAAGTTGTTTGGTTGTTTGCCTTCGTCGGCATGTACTGGGCGTACTGCATCTTCTGGGGTGTCAAGGGCGCCCTGCAGGCCAAGACGGCGAGCGACTACTTCATCGCCGGGCGCCGCATGTCGATGTGGGTGTTCGTCCTGGCGGCGACGGCGACGTCGTTCTCGGGATGGACCTTCATGGGCCATCCGGGGCTCGTCTATCGAGACGGGTTCCAGTACGCCTACGCGTCCTTCTACACCATCACGATTCCCTTCACGGGGGTCATGTTCCTGAAGCGGCAGTGGATCATCGGCAAGCGCTTCGGCTACGTCACGCCGGGCGAGATGCTGTCCGACTACTTCCGCGGCGACGCGATCCGGATTCTGACGGTGATCGTGGCCCTGCTGTTCTCGATCCCTTACCTGGGCGTGCAGCTCGGAGCCTCGGGCTTCCTGTTCAACGTGCTGACCATCACCGAAGGCAGCCCCGACGGCATCGTTTCCGCGACCGCGGGCATGTGGATCCTGTCCCTGGTGGTGCTGATCTACGTCGCCTCGGGCGGCCTGCGGGCAGTGGCCTACGTCGACACCCTGCAGTGCATTCTGCTGGCGCTCGGCATCATTGTCACCGGTATCATCGCGCTCAACCTGATCGGCGGTTGGGGGGCCATCAACGAGGGCTTCGCAACCCTCGCGGCCAGCGACGTCGGCAAGTGGGGGGTCACCGAAGACGGCCACAACGCCTACTTCGCGATCCCGGGCGTGATCCAGTTCACCGCGGGACTGGGCAAGGAGACGCCCGTCGGCGGCCTCTGGACCGGCATCATGGTGCTGACCTACATGTTCGCCCTGATGGGCATCCAGTCGGCGCCGGCCTTCTCGATGTGGTCCTTCTCCAACACCGACCCGCGGCCCTTCGCGCCGCAGCAGGTCTGGGCCTCGTCCTTCGCGATCGGCTTGATCCTGTTCTTCTTCACCGCCTTCCAGGGCATGGGCGCGCATCTCCTTGGCGCCAACCCGGCGGTGAACGAGGCGGGATTAGCGATTTCGCAGATCCTCGACGGTGAGGCGATCGCCGCCAAACCAGACTCGCTGGTGCCCTTCTACTTCAACCAGATCGCGGACAGCCTGCCCTGGTTGGTGGGCCTGCTGGCGGTCTGTGCCCTGGCCGCGATGCAGTCCACGGGTGCCGCTTATATGTCGACGGCGGGCGCAATGCTCACCCGCGACCTCTACAAGCGCTACCTGAACCCGGGTGCCTCGCACACCACCCAGAAGCTCTTCGGTCGCTTGGGCGTGGCCTTCATCGTCCTCTCGGCGCTGATCGTCGCGACCTTCTCGCGGGACGCCCTGGTTCTCCTGGGCGGTCTGGCGGTGGCCTTCGGCTTCCAGATGTGGCCGTCTCTGGCCGCCGTGTGCTGGTTCCCCTGGATCACCCGTCAGGGTGCCACCTGGGGTCTGGCCGCGGGCCTGATCGCGGTCATCGCGACCGAGAAGATTGCCGTCGACCTGACCGGCGGGGCTCTGCCCTGGGGCCGCTGGCCTTGGACGATCCACTCGGCGGGTTGGGGCATCATCTTCAACCTGGGCGTCTGCGTCATCGTCTCGGGGATGACCCAGAACTCGGCCGACCGCGAGCATCGCATGAAGTTCCACAACTTCCTGCGCGAGCACGCGAGCCTGCCGGCTTCCAAGAAGGGCCTGGTTCCGGTGGCCTGGATCATCACCCTCGCGTGGCTGTTCTTCGGCATCGGCCCCGGTGCGGTGATCGGCAACACGATCTTCGGCGTCCCGGGCGACTCCTCGACCTGGACCTTCGGCATGCCGTCGATCTGGGTCTGGCAGATCCTGTTCTGGATCCTTGGCGTCGGCATGATGTGGTTCCTGGCCTACAAGATGGAGATGTCGACCGTTCCGGAACGGGAGATCGAGGCCTTGACCGAGGATATCGGCGATGTCCACGCGCCGGCCGAGCAGGCCGGTGCCGGAGGCGCCGCCGACTGATCCCGTTGCGTAGACATCGGGCAATCGAGACTGGGGGAGGGGCTTGTCCCTCCCCCTTTTCTTTGGATAAGACAGGGCCCGCGGGCGCGCGGTAACATTCCGGAGCCTGCGGTCCGCTTACACGGGCCCTGGCGTGCGGCCTCCCGGCCAGCGGCGCGGAGAGGCGAGGGATCTGAGGGTGGCGGAGCTCTTCACCGAGAAGTATGCCCTGCTTTGGGTTCTGGCGTTGAGCTTGGCGCTGTTCCACTTCGTGCGGAACTTCGTCTGGGTGCTCGCCGTGCGACGCGCCGAGCGCGACGGCAATCAGGACGAGGAACGCCGGATCCGGCTGCGCCGGCGCGCCGGCGCGACCTCCGCCCTGCTATCCTTCGTGTTCTCCTACTTCTTCGTAATGCACGTGCTCTTCGGTGACGGATCATGAACGAAAGAGTGCTCAAGCGCTTCGTGGTGCTGATGGGGCTGCTGCTCCTGGTGACGGTCATCGCCTGGCCCTTCATGGAGAACTTCCTGCGCCAGGAGCCGGGCGACTACCACACCAAGCAGGGGGACCAGCAGCTGACCTCCGGCGAATTCGACCTGGCTCTGAAGAGCTTCGACCTGGCGTTGCAGGAGATGCCCGACCATCGCGGCGCCCTGATGGGCCGGGCCCTGGTCTTCATCCAGACCGAACGCTACGCCGAGGCCGTCGAGGAGCTAACCTACCTGATCGGCCGCCTGGAGGAGACTCTGGAGCCTGACGACACCACGGGTCGCGGCGCGCTCGCGGCCGCCTACGCCAACCGCGGCGTGGTCCACGACCGGGAAGCTCGCTACGAGGAGGCCCTGTTCGACTACGTCAGGTCATTGCAGGTCGACGAGGGCGTCACCGAGGGGCCGGGCATCTTCGACCAGATCCTCTACGGCTATCGGCCCTCGACGGTTCGGGACCGTGCCATCTATCTGCAAGAACAGCTCAGATTGCCGGAGGACCAGCGGGTCATGCGCGTTCCGGAGAAGGACGAGCTGCAGCGCATGCACAAGCCCTGAGACCCGGCCCGGCGGGGCCGTCAGGGACCCGGCGCGAACCTGACCACGCCGAGGACGTCCTGCAGCAGCACCATGATGAAGAAGACGGCCGCGATGCAGCCGAAGAGCAGCCGGACGAAGTCGGTCTTGCCCTCTTCGTCGCGGTAGCGGATGCCGTTGACGGCGATGAAGCCGGTCACCGCGAGGAAGACGATGTTGATGGGCATTTCCCATGCCCCGGCGAACTCGAACATGGCGGCAACCTAAACGGCCGGCGTGCCCGGCTCAAGCCGCCAGCGCGACGCTCGCCGCCCTCACCCGGGGCCGGGCGTCAGGATCCGCGCAAGTCGGTTCGCGGCGTTGGGCGCAGTTCCTCTTCCGAGAAGAAGGGCGGCGTGACCGACGTGGCCGGCGCGCTCGGCTTGGCGGTGTCGACGGGCGCCGCCCGGGTCGCTGTCGCAGCGGTTCCATGGGTCGCGAAGTGGCTCACCAGGATGCCGCCGCCGACTGCCAGCATGATGACGCACAGCGCGATCGCCAGGCGCCGGCTGCCCAGCGCCGCGGCACGGTGGTACTCGCTGTCGTAGCGGTGGAAATAGGGATGCCGCGCATTCAGCTCGTCGCGTTCCTCGTGCTCCAGGACGCGGCGCGCGAAGTGCTTGGCCCAATGCGGAACCCGGTTCTGCATCATGAAGCCGTGGAAGATCGTATCGGTCTGGGCCTCCGGCATGTCGCAGCCGTGCCACTCGTAGTAGGCGAGCTGGAGCAACTGAAATTCGCCGATCTCAAGGATGTTCGCCGCATGGGCGATCAGCGCACGGTCTTCGTTTTCGTCCTGGTCCGGGCGGATCAAGGTCTGCAGGAAGTTGGGCATTTTCCCTCCGGTTCGTCGTGCAGGCCGCGCTTCCTCCAAAGGGTCCGATCCGGGCTCACAGATCCAGACCAAGGTTTTATCTGAACAACCCTTACAATTAGTATAGTGCCCGGCGCGCCGAATCCCAGAGGCCTTGGGATCGGACTCTTTTCAAGTTCTCGGGAGCCGCCGCCGGCTTTGCGGCCGGGCCTCCGGAGCAGATCTTCGCGGGGAAGGGCCGGCATGCAGTCGCAGACCAAGATCTTCTCTCAACTTGTTCGCGACTACATGCGCAAGGGGGGCCTCGTGCTGCCTGCGGAGACCACCGTGGCCCAGCTGATCGCCGAGATGGTCCGGCGCAAGCGCACCAGCGCCCTGGTCACCGACCGCGAGGGCCGGCTCAGCGGCATCATCACCGAGCAGGACATCACTCGCCGGATCGCCCTGCGGTGCAGCGGCGAAGAGCCGGCGACCGCGGTCATGACCGCGCCGGTCGAGAGCGTCAGCCGCGACGACTACCTCTACGTGGCGATCGCGCGCATGCGGCGCTTCGGTTGGCGGCACATGCCGGTCACCGATCCGGAGGAGCGCCCGGTCGGAATCATCGATCTGAACGCGGCCCTGGCGGTCGCCGCGGAGCAGATCCTCCGTCAGATCGACCGGATCGTTCACGAGAACAGCCTGGACGGCCTGCGCGAGGTCAAGGCGGCCCAGGTCGAGGTCGCCGACGAACTGTTCCGCGACCGGGTCCCGGCACCGGAGATCCAGGCGGTGCTGAGCGACATCAACCGCGGCATCCATCGCCGCGTGATCCGGCGCAACCTGGCGGCGATGCGCGACACCGGCTGGGGCGAGCCGCCGGTGCCCTTCGCGCTGCTGATCATGGGCTCGGGCGGCCGCGGCGAGAGCTTCCTCTATCCGGACCAGGACAACGGCTTCATCCTGGACGACTATCCCGACTCCGAGCACGAGCGGATCGACGGCTTTTTCATCGAGCTGGCCGAACGCATGACCCTGGAGCTCGACCAGATCGGCTTTCCCTACTGCAACGGCTACGTCATGGCGACAAACCCGCTGTGGCGCAAGAGCCGCAGCCAGTGGGCCGCGCAGCTGCGCTACTGGGGCCGGAAGCGCAGCGAGATCGCGGTCCAGCTCTCGGACATCTTCTTCGACTTCACCTGCGGCTACGGCGACGCGAACATGGTCCGCGAGCTGCGCACCCGGGTCACCGAGATGCTGCGAGCGAGTCCCGGGTTCCTGCAGGAGATGCAGGCCGAGGTGCGTAACCAAGGCGTCGCCCTCGGCTGGTTCGGGCGCCTGCAGACCGAGACCGAGAAAAAGGAGTTCAAGGGCAAAATCAACCTCAAGCATCGCGGCACCCTTCCGCTGGTGTCCTGCGTCCGGCTGCTGGCGTTGCGCGAAGGGGTGGAGGCGACCTCGACCCTGGGGCGGATCGGCGCCCTGCACGACAAGGGGGTCTTCGACCGCGATACCCAGGACTACCTCAAAGGCGCTTTCCGCCACATTACCGGCCTGTTGCTGCGCCAGCAGATCGCCGACTTCAAGGCCGGCGAGAGCGTCAGCAACTACACCCACCCCGACGATCTCTCCGAACGTGAAAAGGACATCCTGATCGATTCCTTCCGGGCGATCGAAGGGCTGCGCGACCGGGTCTACGCGGAGTTCACCGGCGACGTCTTCTGAGCCCTCGGCTCAGCGGCCCTTGAAGGCGGGAGGGCGGCGTTCCTTCCAGGCGGCCAAGCCTTCGCCGAGGTCGTGGCTGCCCGTAACCCGGGCGAACTGTTCGGCCTCCACCTGCAGGCCCTCGCCGATGGTCGCGTTGAGCCCGCGGGTCACCGCCCTCAGGATGCTGGCGACCGCCAGAGGTGAATGGCGCAGGATTCGTCCTGCCAGCGCGCGGGCGGCGGGCAGCAGCTCGACCTGCGGAACAACCGCGTTCACCAGGCCCAGGTCCAGCGCCTTGGAGGCCGGGAAGCTTTCGCCGGTCAGCAGCAGCTCGAGCGCCCGCTTGCGGCCCGCCAGACGCGGCAGGCGCTGGGTGCCGCCGAAAGTCGGCGGCATCCCCAGGCGGATTTCCGGCTTGGCGAAGACCGCGGCTTCGCTGGCGATGGCCAGGGGCACGGCCTCCGTGATCTCGCAGCCGCCGCCGAAGGCCAGGCCGTTGACCGCGGCGATGATCGGCTTCTCGAAGGCCTCCAGGCGCGCGGTCATGGCCTGGCCGCGGCGGACGAAGTTCCGCAGCGCGGCGTCTGCTCCCTGGCGCAGGCTCTCGGAGAACTCGTGGATGTCGGCGCCGGCCGAGAAGGCCGTTTCGCCCGCGCCGGTCAGGATAATCGCCCGCACGTCGGCGTCCGCCTCGAGGGCGTCGAGCCGGTCTAGGAGGGCGTCGGCCATCGCGTAGCTGATGGCGTTCAGCTTCTCCGGCCGGTTGAGGGTCAGCGTGGCGATGCCCTCGGCGATCTCGCAGATGATCGGGCTCGGCATGACGGGCGCTCCTTCGATCTCGGGAGGCGCCACTGTCCGATCCGCGCTCCGGCCCGGCAAACGAGTTGTCTGCAGCCGGACTTGAAGCTTTTTCAGGTCCCGCCCAGCTACTTCGCGGCGGTCCCGAAGGCGGCCCGAGCGGCTTCGGGATAGGGCAGGGTGAAGGCGAAGCGGGCGCCCGCGCCGGGCTCGCTCTCGACCCAGATCCGGCCACCGAAGTGCTCGACGATCTGCCGGCAGATCGGCAAGCCCAGGCCGGTGCCCTGGAGGTTGTGCGCCAGGTCTTCGCGCAGGGCCTGGAACTTCTCGAAGGCGCGGCGCTGCTCCTCGCGGGACAGGCCGGCGCCGTTGTCGGCGACCACCACCAGGAGATCCGCCGCGCGCGGCTGCGCCTCGACCGTCACCCGGCCGGCCTCGGGATCGCAGAACTTCACCGCGTTGGACAGCAGGTTCACTGTGACCTGAACCAGCCGGTCCCGGTCGGCGTGGACCTCGGGGAGACGGTTCGGCAGGCCCACCTCCAGCTCGACCCCGCGCTCCCGGAACAGGGCGTGGGTTGCGGCGATCGCCTCCTCGATCGCCGCTCCCGGTTCGAAGTCGGCCATGTTCCACTCCATGCTGCCGGCCTCCATCTTGGCCAGGTCGAGGATCTGGTTGATCAGCCGGGTCAGGCGCTCGCTCTCCTTGATGATGACGTTAAGGAACTCGCCACGCTGGGCCAGGTCGAGCGAGGGATTGTCGTAGAGAATCTCGCTGAACGAGCGGATCGAGGTCAGCGGCGTGCGCAGCTCGTGGCTGACCGTCGAGATGAAGTCGTCCTTCAAGCGGTCCAGTTCGGTCAGGCGCCGGTTGGCGGCGCGCAGCTCGGAGTAGGCGTGCTCCAGCTCGCTCGACTTCTGCTCCAGGCGGTGGCTGTACTCGATCACCTGTGAGGTCTCGTCGAGGATCTTCATGACCTCGTCGATCCGGATCATCTCGCCCTTGACGACGGAGGCGAGCATGACCCTCGCCGAGGCCGCCCCGATCGCGCCCGCCAGCAGTCGCTCGGTGAAGTGCAGCAGCCTGGAATCAGCCTCCTCCAGCTTGTCCAGGTTGAAGTTGCGCTCCGCGGCATAGCGGGCGAAGGCGCGGTCGGCGGGCTGCTTGCCGAGAAAGCGCACGACCACGTCGTAGACGTCGGCGAAGGTCGCGGTGCCGCGCCAAAGGCCCGAGCCGCGCTGGCTCTCGCTGTGGCGGAAGACGTCGACGAAGATCGCCGCCTGGATCCGCTCCAGGGCGGTCTCCCGGCCGAAGAGCGAGCCGACGATGTAGCCGCCGATATTGCCGAGCAGGCTCCAGAAAAGGGCGTGGGTGACGTGGTCCAGGCCCTCCAGGCCAAAGAGCCGGTAGGGATGCAGGAGCTCGATCCCGAAGGGCCCGAGCTCGACAAAGGTGATGCTGAGCCAGCCGGAGCGGGCCATGGACGGCAGGAAGAGGGTGTAGGCCCAGAGCGCGAAGCCGAGGCTGAGGCCGATCAGGGCGCCGGTCCGGGTGCCGCCTTTCCAGAAGATGCCGCCGATGATGGCCGGGGCGAACTGGGCCGCGGCGGCGAAGGAGACCAGGCCGATGGTGACCAGGGCGTAGGACTCGCCGATGTAGCGGTAGTAGATGTAGCTCATCGCGAGAATCACGATGATGCTGCCGCGCCGGATCGCCAGCAGCAGGCCGGTCAGGTCGCGTTCCTCGGACAGGCGCAGCCAGGGCATGCGCAGCAGGGTCGGCATGACCAGGTCGTTGCAGACCATGGTGCTCAGCGCGATGGTCGCGACGATCACCATGCCGGTGGCCGCGGAGAGGCCGCCGATGAAGACCAGGAGCGCCAGGCCGTCCCGCTCGGCGGCAAGCGGCAGGGTGAGCACGAAGGTATCGGCATCGACGCTGCCGTCTGGGAACTGCATCAGGCCGGCCAGCGCGATCGGCAGCACGAAGATGTTGATCACCAGCAGGTAGAGCGGGAAGAGCCAGACCGCCTTGTGCAGGTGCCGCTCGTCGACGTTCTCGACCACGGTCACTTGGAACTGCCGCGGCAGGCAGATGATCGCGGCCATCGACAGCAGGGTCAGCGTCACCCACTGGCTGTAGCCGCCGTCGCTGTCCACGCTGAAGAGGCGGGCGATCTGGGGCTCGGCGCCGGCCACGGCGAAGAGGTCCGCGAAGCCGCCGTAGAGGCCGAAGGTGACGAAGATCCCGACTGCGAGGAAGGCGAGCAACTTGACGATGGATTCGAAGGCGATCGCCGCGACCATGCCCTCGTGATGCTCGGCCGCGTCGATCTGGCGGGTCCCGAAGAGGATCGTGAAGATCGCCAGGGCGGTGGTCACCAGGAAGGCGGTATCGGCGGGGAAGGGCACCTCGAAGATGGGTGGCGTGGCTTCGAGGTTGGGATAGTGCAGCAGCAGGTTGAAGCTGGTCGAGACGGCTTTCAACTGCAGCGCGATGTACGGCATGATCCCGACCACGGCGATCACGGTGACCAGGCCCGAGATCATCGTGCTCTTGCCGTAGCGTGAGGAGATGAAGTCGGCGATCGAGGTGATCCGATTGACCTTGCTGATCCGCAGGATCTTCGCCAGCACGAACCACCAGAGCACGAAGGTCAGGGTCGGGCCGAGGTAGATCGGCAGGAAGGCGACCCCGTCCTGGGCCGCCCGGCCGACGCTGCCGTAGAAGGTCCAGGAGGTGCAGTAGACCGCGATCGACAGCGTATAGATGTAGGGGTTGGCGATCAGGCTGCGGCCCTCTTGGGCGCGCTTGTCGCCGTAATACGCGATCGCGAAGAGCAGGCAGAGGTAGGCGCAGGCGACGGGCAGGACAACCCAGCCGGACAGCATGGCTCAGCCCCCGTCTCGGGCCACGGATTCCTGCCTGGCCGAGTCCGGCCGTCCGGCCAGGGGACGGTGGCCGGGGACCCGCCGCCAGCGTTCCGAGGTCAGGGCGGTCAAGCCGATCAGCGCGGCCCAGGCCGCGAAGAGATAGATGTAGAGCAGCGGGATGCCGAAGAGCGAGCCCGGCCCGTCGAAGATCGACAGCAGGGGTGGGCTCAGCAGGACCAGGCCCAGAAGAAACAGGGCCAGGTGGCGTTCGCCTCTGGTTCCGCGCCTCGGCATGCGCTTGGTCCTCGATGGTCCATCGCACTTGGGTCTGACCGGCCAAGTCTACACCTGCCGGCGAAGCTTGGCACTGGGGAGGAAATGGTTGGAATCACTAAAATTCCTCCTGCCGCCGCCGGATCTCGACCATCTCCTCGGAGGCATGGAAGGCGGCACCCAGGGTGGTGATGCCGCGCGCCTCGAGCAGCTTGAGCATGGCCAGGAAGACCTCGGCGGTGACCATTGTGTCCCCCATCGCGGTATGCCGGCCCCAGACCTCGACACCCAGACGCTCGGCGATCGCGTCCAGGGTGTGGTTCTGCTCCTCCGGATGCAGCCAGACCGAAAGCAGCAGGGTGTCCAGCACCGGATTGTCGAAGACGACGTTGCAGGCGCTTTCCTTGAGCCGAAGGAACTTCATGTCGAAGGCGGCGTTGTGGGCGATCAGCACCGCGTCGGCGGCGAAGAGGTGGAACTGGGGCAGGACCGTCTGTGCGGCGGGCACGTCCTGCACCATCTCGTCGGTGATCCCATGAAAGCGGATCGAGGCCTTGGGAATCGGCTTGCCCGGGTTGACGAGGCGTTCGAAGGTCTCGCCGCTAAGGACTCGTCCGTTCACGATGCGCACCCCGGCGATCTGGATGATCTCGTCGCCGCCGGAGGGGTTGAGGCCCGTGGTCTCGGTATCGAAGACGACGTAGGACAGCTCGGAGAGCACGCGGTCTCCGGCCGCCGCCAGCGGGGCCTGCCGCTGGAACAGGTCGAAGTCGTAGAACTCCGGCCGCGGCGGCAGAGCGCCTGGCGCCTCGGGGCCGCCCGGCGGCACGCCCGACGGCAGGGCGAGACGCAGGCCCGGCTTGGCCCCTCGATCGCCCAGGGACCACACCTCGGCACCGTGCTGCTCGAGGACCTCCTGGAGCGAGCCTGCGGTCGCCGAATCCTCGAGCCGCTCTTGGAGCCAGCGATCCAGCTCGCGCTGGGCCAGCGGTCCGCTCGGCCAACGCAGGTCGAGGGCGCTGTGGTTGTCGAGTTGGACCGCCTCCAGGGTGAAGCTCTTCGGCTTCAAGGACGCCGACAGCTTCAGGATCAAGCGGTTCAGGACCCATTGCAGGGCGAGGCTGTCGCCCCGAAGCCAGACCGCGCCGCCGCCGACCTCAAGGCGTGGGCCGGCCTCGGCCTCGAGCTCATCCTTCAGGGAGTCGAAAAGATCCTGAGCCAAGACGTTGCCCAGCAGCAGGGCTTCGGACTTGAGCGCTTCGTAGGACTCGGTCAGCGTCTCCAGCTGATCGCTGAGCCGCAAGCTCTCCTCGGCGACCACGCGGTCGAAGGCGCGCCGGCGCGCGCTGTCCAGCTCCGGGTGCTCGATCAACATCTCGACCGCCGCCCTCAGGTTGGCGAGGGGGGCGCGAAAGCCCTCCGTGGCCCGGCGCAGCAGAAGGTCCCGTCTGGCAAAGCGGGCCCGCTCCCGTCCGGCCTCGGAAAAGACCACCACGTAGCCCCGCGCCGCGCCCTGGGAATCGAAGATCAAGGTCATCCGGCCATGCAGGAGATTGCTGGTCGTCTTGGCCAGGCACAGCAGCTCGGCGGTCTCGGGATGCTGCGCCGAAGCCTCGCCCGTGGCGCGCCGGCGCAGGCGGCTCAGGGCGTGGCAAACCGCCTCCTCTCCGACCAGCTCGAGCACCGAGCGGCCCAGGCCCGTCGTCTCGGGGGCCTCCAGGGCCAGCTGCGCGGCCTTGTTGTAGAGCAGGATCTTGTGATCGAGGTTGCAGACCACGACCGCCTCGCTGAGGTCGCGCAGGATCGCTTCCAGCCAGCCGCGCTGCTCTTCGCTGCGGGCGCTGGCGCCCGCCATGGCTTTGACCACCTCGCTGCGCGCCGTCCTCAGCTCGCGGCTGACTTCCTTGATGGCCTCGTGCAGCGGGCCCAGGGTATGGGCCTCGGCGATCTCTACGCCCGCCTCGGCGCCGGCCCGGCTGACCGTATGGAGCCGGCTGGTCAGCCGCGACAGCGGACGCACCAGACGTTGTTCGACGATCACCCAGGCCACCGCCGTGGCGGCGACCAGGCCGAGCGCCAGAACGACGCCAAACAGCAGGACCATCCCGGGTAGGTGAGACTCGCTACCGCTCAGGGTCACGAAGGCGAAGCTGGCAAGCCCCAGGACCGCACTCAGCCCCAAGATGCCGAGGGCGAGGAAAATCAGGACAAAAAAGCGCCGTGTCGTCATTCCCCGGTGAGCTCCAGAGCCTTGGTCCTCAGCTCTCCCGGTCCTCCAGGAAGGTCTTGACGCGCTCCACAAGCTCGCGGGTCGAGAAGGGCTTGGTCACGTAGTCGTCAGCACCCAGGGCCATGCCCTTCTCCCGCTCCACTTCGCGGCCCTTGGCGGTCAGCATGATGATCCGGACATCCTTCCACTCGGGCTTGGCGCGGATGATCTGGCAGAGGTCGTAGCCGTCGCGCTTCGGCATCATGACGTCGAGCAGGACGAGATCCGGGACCTTGTCTGCCATGGCCTTGAGCGCAGCTTCGCCGTCGGCCGCGACGCGGACCTCGAACCCTGCCTGTTCCATCAGGAACTCCAGGGACATCACGATGTTGGGCTCGTCGTCCACGACCAGGACGGAATGCGACATCCGGCCAGCCTCCCTAAGCCACCGGCACCCCTCTTATCCGCTGCGCGGGGGTGTCCTTCTTCGGCCGACTCAAGACTAGCCTCCTGCGGCGGGCATTGCCAGCGCCTGGGCACTGGGATAGAACCCCGCCCGGTTCCCAGCCTCATTCCGGAGACGAGCGTGGCGTCCTATCAGTACGTTTATGTCATGAAGGGCCTCGGCAAGACCTTCAAGGGCGGCCGCGAGGTCCTGAAGGACATCTGGCTGTCCTTCCTGCCGGGGGCAAAGATCGGCGTCTTGGGCCTGAACGGCGCCGGCAAGTCGACCCTGCTCAAGATCATGGCCGGGCTCGACGACGACTTCGTCGGCGAGGCCTGGGCCGCCAAGGGCGCGAGCGTCGGCTTCCTGCCGCAGGAGCCGGAGCTCGACCCGGCGAAGGACGTCGCCGGCAACGTCATGGAGGGCATGGCCGAAACCAAGGCCCTGCTGGACCGCTTCGAAGCGGTCAGCGCGCGCTTCGCCGAGGAGTTGACGCCCGAGGAAATGGATGCCCTGATCGCCGAGCAGGCCGAGCTTCAGGAGCGGATCGACGCCGCAGATGCCTGGGACCTGGAGCGGACGGTCGAAATCGCCATGGATGCCCTGCGCTGTCCGCCGGGCGATGCGGAGGTCGGCACGCTCTCGGGCGGCGAGCGGCGCCGGGTCGCCCTGGCCCGGCTGCTGCTGCAGAAGCCGGACCTGCTGCTGCTGGACGAGCCGACCAACCACCTGGACGCCGAATCGGTGGCCTGGCTGGAGCGGCACCTGCAGGACTATCAGGGCACAGTGGTGGCCGTAACCCACGACCGCTACTTCCTGGACCACGTCGCCGGCTGGATCCTGGAGCTCGACCGTGGCAGGGGCTTCCCCTTCGAGGGCAACTACTCCGGCTGGCTCGAGCAGAAGCAGAAGCGCCTGGCCCAGGAAGGCAAGGCCGAGGCGGCCCGGCAGCGGACGCTGTCGCGCGAGCTGGAGTGGATCCAGCAGAGTCCGCGGGCCCGCCAGGCCAAGTCCAAAGCGCGCCTCTCGGCCTACGAGAAGCTCCTGGCCGAGGGCGGCGCGGCGGCCCCGGAACCTGGCCGCATCGTGATTCCGCCGGGGCCGCGCCTCGGCGACCTGGTGATCGAGGCCGAGGGCCTCGGTAAGGCCTTCGACGACAAGCTGCTGATCGAGAACCTGGACTTCCAGCTGCCGCCGGCAGGCATCGTCGGCATCATCGGCGCCAACGGCGCCGGCAAGACCACCTTGTTCCGGATGCTGGTCGGCCAGGAGCAACCCGATGCCGGCAGCCTCAAGGTCGGGGAGACCGTGAAGCTCGGCTACGTCGACCAGTCCCGCGACAGCCTAGCGCCGGACAAGACGGTCTGGGAGGAGATCTCCGATGGCCTGGAGCAGATCGAGCTCGGCAAGAAGACGACCCCGTCGCGCGCCTACGTCGGCGCCTTCAACTTCCGCGGACCGGACCAGCAGAAGAAGGTCGGGCAGCTCTCGGGCGGCGAGCGCAACCGGGTCCACCTGGCCAAGATGCTGAAGTCCGGCGCCAACGTGCTGCTGCTGGACGAGCCGACCAACGACCTCGACGTGGACACCCTGCGGGCCCTGGAAGGGGCGCTGGACGACTTCGCCGGCTGCGCCCTGATCATCAGCCACGACCGCTGGTTCCTCGACCGGGTCGCGACCCACATCCTGGCCTTCGAGGGCGACAGCCAGGTGGTCTGGTTCCAGGGCAACTACGAGGACTACGAGGCCGACCGCCGGCGCCGCCTGGGCGACGAGGCCGACCGCCCGCACCGGATCAAGTACAAGCCGCTGACGCGTTAGACTTGGGCCGGATCAATCCGGCCTCCCGAGGGCGTCTGCCGCGGTCTGGGCCTTCATTCCGTCTTTGGCGCGAAGCTGCCGTTGGCAAGCTTCGCGCGCAATTGGGCTGTGAGACCGGGCAGGTCGCCGCCGGAGCGCTTCAGGACCGCGGCGTACTCGGACCTGAAGGTGATTGCCAGGCTAACGCCCTCGGCGACGACGTCGAAGATCTTGAAGCCGCTTTTGGTTCTGCGGACGCGCCAGCCCACGGGGAGGGTCTTGCCGTCGGTCAGGATGATGTCGGATATCACCAGGCTGAGCTTGGGATTGGTCGGGTCGGGCCGGACTTTCTTGACGGTAAAGGCCTCGCCGCGATAGTCCCGGAAGTAGGGCAGGAAGCGCTGGATCAGGACCTCTTCGAAGGCGGCCAGGAAAGCGGCCTGAGCCTCGGGGTCGGCTCTGCGCGCGTAGGCCCCCAAGACGAAGCGGGCGATCGCACGCATCTCGAAGTTGGCCCGCAGAAGCTCTCGGAAGCGCTTTTGCCGCTCGGCCTCGCCGATCGATTGATCGCTCAGCTCGGCGATTGCCCGCTGGCTGAGAGCGATCAGAAAGTCGCCGGGGTCCTCGTTTTCCGCTGCCGCCGTTCCGGCCGCCGCCAGAACGAGGAAGATCACCGTCGCGACCGTTGCGGCAGGCCGCCGTCTCCCCGTGAACACCGTCTCTTGGCTCCCTATCTCTCCGGCAAGAAACTCCCCCTTCCTGCCCACACGGGTTCAGACCCGGCTACGACGGCGGGCTTTCGGCTGCCCCATCCGGCGGATCGGCATCCAAGTTTTCGTCCTCGTCTTCCAGGTCTTCCAGGAACTCGTCGGGGAACTCCGGCAAGGGGGCATCCCCGGGCGTCGCTTCGCGAATCTCGGCCTGCCGGTTCTGGTACCAGAGGCTGCGCACGCGGGCGTAGAAGTCCACCGAATCGCGGCGCAAGTCGTCGACGGCTTCGATATTTCGCGCTCTGACGTCGATGCCGTTGGCGATGGTCTTGGCGAGGCTGGCGGTCCGGGCCGCGTCGTACTTGCCTTCGATGCCGGCGAGCTCGAAGCCGCCGAGGTAGGTCAGCGGGTCGAAGAAGATGTCGACGAACTTGCCGGTGGCATCCCGGGCGCTGCTGGGGCCGAGGATCGGAAGCACGAGGTAGAAGCCCGGGTCGACTCCCCAAACGCCGAGGGTCTGGCCGAAATCCTTGCTGCGATAGGGATAACCGCTGTCGGCCGCGATGTCGAAGAGCCCGCCGACACCGACGGTCAGGTTGATCAGCAGGCGCGCCGTGATGTTCTCCATCGCGTCGACATCGCCCTGAAGGATCGCGTTCGCCATGTTGACCGGCGTGTCGGCCAGGCGAATGATGTTGCGGATGATGTCCTGGATGAAGACCGGCATCAGTTCGCGATAGGGCTCGGCGATCGGCCGGATGAGCAGATCGTCGAGCAGGAGATTGATGTCGAAGACCGTCCTGTTCAGGGGCTCGAGCGGGTCGGAAACCTCCTCGAACCCCGGTTCCGGATCCGCCTCGTTGGGCTGGGACGCGCAAGCGCCCAGCGAAGCTGCGAGGATCGCAGCGACCAGCAAGATTCGCCAGATTGGAATGAAGCGCATGGGCCTCCTCAAGTCCTTGTCATCTCTTTTTTTGCCCGCCCCAAGGCCCCAATGGGCAGATCCTTTCCGGGCGATCCCAGGCAAGCCTGCCGCCCCGGCCCCGCCGGTCTCCCTTCCTCGCGGAAAGCCTGCCCCTTCCGTCTTGCCCTTGGCAGGCTGCCCGACCGCCCCTGGAGACCCGGCAGCGCGCCATCGCCTTATCATAGTGGCGCGCGAAAGGCTAGATGGGGCTCGATTGATGGAAAAGAGACAGAGAATTGCCCTCGTGCGGCAATTCCCGGCGGACTTCCGCCCGGATTGGGCTCCGACCGGGGCGATCGGCGGCGACTTCGGGCCGGTCCTCAGGCCCCCGGCGCCGGCCCTGCCGTGGCCCGGCGATAGAGCGGCGACAGCGCCGCCGGCAGCATGTACATGGGCAGCTGCGCCAGGGCGAAGAACAGGAAGACGTCGAAATCGCTGTCCGGCGGCAGGGCGGCCATCAGCAAGCCCATGTTGCAGTTGCCGGAGGCCAGGCCGATGGTCAGGGCGGCGCGACGCCCGAGCCAGAGGAAAATCAGAGCGCCCAGGGCCTGGAGCAGGGGGTTGGCGACGAAGGCGGCGGCGACCCAGAGGGCGACGATGCCGGGCCGGGCCAGCAGGGTATCGGTGACCCCGGCCATGATCGCGACGGCGAAGACGACCATGACGACCACGACCAGGCCGTCAATGTGACGGGCACGGCTGGCCAGCCAGGCCGGCGAGGTCAGGCGGCGCAGAACCAGCGCGCCGGCGAAGGCGAGAAAGACCACGGCCGAGAGCCGTAAGGTGAACTCCAGGACCGAGACCTCCAGCTCCAGGCCGAGGAGCGCCAGGGCCAGCGGCGGAATGGTCAGCGGCGCCAGCAGGCTGGCAAAGAGCGTCACGACCATGATCAGCGCGCCGTCCAGGCCGAGGATGATCGCGATCGAGGTGGCGCCCAGGATCGGCGGCGCGGCGGCCATCAGCACCAGGGCGGTGGCGAGCGCCGGCGGTAGCAGGCCGAGGGGCACCACCAGGACCCAGATCAAGACCGGCGAGGCGATCAGCAGCCAGGTCGTGGCCAGGACGGCGAGGCCGGGACGCCGGGCGTAGTGCCGCAGTCCCTCCCAGTCGACCCGAAGCAGCGTGGCCAGCAGCAGGATCACGACGCAGGGGCCGAGAAGCGGGCGGGCCAGGGCGGCGAGATCGGGCAGCAGCAGGCCGAGGAAGACGCCCAGGAAGAGCGCCGGGATCGCGTTGCCGCCGAGGAACTCGAGGACCCTGACCATCGTCCCGCCGCCTGCCTTCCGCCCTGATATCGATGCCCCGCGCGAAGGCGGCGCCCGCGGGCGCTGACGCTAGCCGCTTTGCCGCTTCCGGCCAATGGACTATGTTTCGCGGCGGCGCTTTCCTGAAGCCCACCTGGAGCCGTCCCCAGTCACGGAGATGTCATGACCATCCCGGCGCCGCTCGAGATCTACCGCGCCGTCGTCGAGTCCGATTGGATCGACTACAACGGCCACATGAACGTGGCCTACTACGTCCTGGTCTTCGACTGGGCGACCGACGCTTTCCTGGACTTCCTCGGGCTCGACGAGGCCCTGCGCGCGGCGGCGGGGTCCTCGACCTTCTCGGTCGAGGCGCACATCACCTATCAGCGCGAGGTCGTCGAGGGCGATCCCCTGCGCTTCACGACCCAGCTGCTCGGCTACGACGAAAAACGGATCCACTATCTGCATCGGATGTATCACGCCGAGGCGGGCTTCCTGGCCTCGACGATCGAATGGATGACCTTGCACGTCGACCTCAAGGCCCGCAAGGTCGGGCCGATGCCGGCGCAGATCCAGGCGCGGCTGGCCCAGGTCATGGCGAGCCATGCTGCCTTGCCCTGGCCCGAGGAGGCGGGACGGATGATCCGCCGTCCGACCGCTCTGGTTCCGGGCGCCTGACCGGCGGCGCGCAGGGCGGCGTGGCATGTCCGAAGCCTCCAAGCCGGGCCGGCCGTCCTGGAAGTCGATCTTCCGCGGGCTCAAGCGCTTCGGGCGCAACGACCTCGTCGTGCTCTCCACCCTGGCGGTGGTCGTCGGCGCGGCCGGCGGCGGCGCGGCGATCGTGTTCCGGCTCGGAATCGATTTCTTCCAGCGCGTCTTCTTCGGCGTCGATCCCGATTTCCTCACCCGGCTGGCGCCGGAACTGCCGTTCTGGCACCTCCTGCTGGTGCCGAGCCTCGGCGGACTGGCGATCGGCCTTCTCGTCTACTACGTCATGCCCGGGCGCCGGCCCTTGGGGGTCGCCCAGGTGATCGAGGCCAGCGCGCTGCGCGGCGGCCGGATGTCGTTGAAGAACGGGCTCAGCGCGGCCTTCGTCAGCGCCGCCTCGATCGGAGTCGGGGCCTCGGTCGGCCGCGAGGGCCCGGTCGTCCATCTCGGGGCCTGCCTGGGCGGCTGGCTCGCCAGGCGGCTGCAGCTCGGCCGGGTGCTTTCGCGCACGCTTCTGGGTTGCGGCGTCGCCGCAGCGGTGGCGGCCTCGTTCAACGCGCCCATCGCCGGCGTCTTCTTCGCCCTCGAGGTCGTCATCGGCCACTACGCGCTTTCGGCCTTCGCGCCCATCGTCATCGCCGGGGTCACGGGAACCATCGTCAGCCGCATGTACTTCGGCGACTTTCCGGCCTTCATCCTGCCGGAATCGCGGGAGATCGCGTCCTTCCTGGAGTTCCCGGCCTTCGCCATGCTCGGCGTCGCCAGTGCCGTCGCCGCCATCGTGCTGATGCGCTCCGTCATGCTGACCGAGGACATCTGGTCCCGGGTCCCGGTCCCGTCCTGGGCGCGGCCCGCCCTCGCCGGGCTTCTCCTCGGCCTGATCGCGCTCGGCTTCCCGCAAGTCCTGGGCGTCGGCTACGAGACCACCGACGCCGCGCTCTCGGAGCGGCTCGATCTGCAGATCCTGATCGCCCTCATGGTGGTCAAGGGCGCGGCCACGGCGCTCTGCCTGGGCAGCGGATTCGGCGGCGGCATCTTCTCGCCGTCCCTCTACATAGGGGCCATGCTAGGCGGCGCCTTCGGCATCGTCGCGACCTCGGTCTTCCCCCAGCTGTCCTCGGGGCACGGCGCCTACACCGTGGTCGGCATGGGCGCGGTCGCCGGGGCGGTCCTGGGCGCGCCCATCTCGACCATCCTGATCGTCTTCGAGATGACCGGCGACTATTCCCTGACCATCGCGGTGATGATCGCGACGGTCATCGCCAGCGTGATCACCCAGCAGGTTCACGGCCGCTCCTTCTTCGTCTGGCAGCTGGAGCGGCGGGGGATCACGATCAAGGGCGGGCAGGAGATCAGCCTGCTGCGCACCATCACCATCGACGGCTTCACCGACAAGCGTTTCGAGACCGTCGCGGCGCAGGCCCCTCTGGCCCAGGTCCGCGAGCGCCTGTCCAGGGCGCCCTGGGGCGAGCTCTTCGTCGTCGACCCCGAAGGGCACCTGGTCGGCACCATCACCTTTTCGGACCTGGCCGACGCCGCCTTCGACACCAGCCGCGACGAGGCCTTGGTCGCCCTCGACGTCGCCCGGCAGCATCCGACGGTGCTGCAGGTCGGCGACGATCTGGAAGCGGCCATCAAGGTCTACGGCGCCTCGGGCGAGGTCCACGTGCCGGTGGTCGATTCGATCGAGGAGATGAAGCTTCTCGGGGTGGTGCACGAGCATGAGGTCATGCTCGCCTACCACCGGGCCCTGCAGCAGGCCCGGGCCGAGGAGCGCGGCGAGCTCTAGTGGTGCTTCAGTAAGTCGGCGCCAGCTTCAGCCAGTCGTAGCGGTCGCCGGAGGTGACGGTGACCGGCCGGATGCCGCCCGGGCTGACCAGGGTCAGGGGCACCTTTGCGCCGGCATTCCCCAGCGCCCAGATGGCACGGTAGAACTCGGCCAGGGTGGCCACCGGCTCGCCGGCAACCTCTGCGATCACGTCGTTCGCCTTGACCCCGGCCTGCGAGGCCGGACCGCCCGGCGCAACCCGGGTGACGATGACGTGGCCCCGGAACTCTTCGCTGTAGACCCCCAGCCAGGGCCGCGATGTGGCCAGGCCGCGGCCTTTCTCAAGCAGGTCGGTGTAGATCGGCCGCAGGGCGTCGATGGGCACGAACATGTTGCCCGGCCGCGCCTCGTCCTCCACGGCCTCGCCGACGATCAGCGAGCCGATTCCGACCAGGTTGCCCTCGCGGGTGATCAAGGCGGCCCCGCCGAAGCTGGGATGCGGCGGCGCGGTGAAGATGGCCTCCGGCAGGAGGTATTCCCAATAGCCGGCGAAGGTCCGCCGCGAGACGACCTTGGCGGGCACGATCTGCGGCGGGCTCCCGTAGCCGACAGCGAGCACCTGGGCCTCTTCCCGCAGCTCAGCGGACTCGCCCAGCTCGATGGGCGGCACTCCGAGAGGCGAAAGCGCCCGCAGAAGGCCGAAGCCGGTCTCGTAGTCGTAGGCCACGATGTCGGCCGGCACCCGTCTGTCGCCGGGCAGCAGAACCTCCACCTGGTCGGCTTCCATGATCAGATAGCCGATGGTCAGCACCAGGTCGCCGTCGCCGATCACGACGCCGGAGCCCTCCCGTTCGGTGCCGAGGTGCTCCGCGGTCCGGGCGTCCGCCGGCACCCTCGCGGCGACGCCGACGACCGCATCGATCGGACTGGACTGCGAAGCCTCCTCGGCGCTCGCGTCCGCGATCGCAAAGGGCAGGAGCCCAACCGCAAGGACGACGACGGCGAAGGCCGCTACCACCGCGCGCGAGAGTCCTGCCCTGGCTCTGAAAGACTCGGTCATAATAAAGATATAATTCTAGCATGCTTCGTGTGCAAATGACATCGAAGATGCCCCGTGGCCCTTGGATTCCGCGGGGTTTCAGTCTTCGAGCAGGTTACCGTCGCTTCGGTGCGGCAGGGGTTTGGTGCCGACGACCTTCGCGATCGAGGTGCCGGGCGTGACGTAGAACTGGACGTGGCGGGACAGCACCAGGCCATCGGTGTGGGCCACGACCGGGGTCCGCGCCGCCTCGGGCTCGGCCGCCGGATCGATCACCTCCGCGACGACATCGCCCTCCCTGACGCGCTCGCCCAGGGCGACCTTGTAGGCCAGGACGCCGGGCGCCGGGGCGCGCAGCACGTCGACGGCCTCCAGGGGGCTCGCCTCGCAGAGCGGCTCCGGCAGGGGGCCGGGATCGCCGGCGAGGAAGCCGCGGCGCTGCAGGATGCGGAAAAGCGCCGCCGCGTCGGCCGCCGCCAGCTCGTCCGAAACGTCGCCGCGCCCACGCAGCTCGACCGTGGCGGAGAGGCAGGCCGCCGGGATGGGATGCTCCGGGAAACGTCCGGCGAGCTTGGTCCAGGGCGTGGAGAAAGCCTCGTCGAAGGAGCCGCCGCCGGAATCCGCCGCCAGCAACGCGGCCCGGCAGCCCAGCTCGGCGACGATATCCCGCGCCGCCGGCCAGTGCGCCGGGATCAGGAAGATGTGCATCAGGGCTTCCAGGTCGCAATGCAGGTCCAGCACCAGGTCGGAATCGGCCGCCTCCTGGGCCAGGCGCAGCCGGTGGTCGATCAGCTCGGCGCCGAGCTGATCCGGCGGCAGGGCCTCGCGCCGGCCGGCGACGATGGCCCGCAGGGCGGCGCGGATCGCTTCGACGTTCTTCTCCGGGTCCGGCCCGAGTCCCTTGGCGACGGCCTCGGCGACCGGCTCGCTGACGTCGAGCCAGTTGCGGTTGAAGTTGCCGCCGCCGCCCAGGTGTTGGCGGCCGAGGTGATAGCCGTTCACGTTCTGATCCAGGCCGATCGGGTTGGCGTAAGGCAGGATCACGATCTGGCCGGTGATCTCGCCCCGGGCGGCGGCCGCGTCCAGAAGCCGGATCAGGTGATGCAGGACCAGGAGGCCCGGCGTCTCGTCGGCGTGCAGGGCGGCCTGGAGATAGGCCTTGGGCCGCGTCTCAGGCGCGCCGTAGCGGTGCAGGGTCAGCGTGCGCTGGGTGCCCGTGGCGCCGGGCAGCAGCGCCTGGCGTTCGGTCGTCCTGGTCACGTCAACGCGCTCCGGCGAGGGGAGCCGTCGCGGCCGCCAGCCAGGCTGCGGTTTCCGGCTCGAGCTGCGGGGTCAGGGCCTCCCGGACGCGGGTGTGGTAGGCGTCCAGCCAGGCGACCTCGGCATCGTCGAGAAGCCGTCCGTCGATCAGGTTCCGGTCGATGGGGGCGAGGGTCAGGGTCTCGAAGCCCAGGATCTCCCGCTCGCTCTCCGGTGGCGCGCTCAGCGGCACCACCGTCACCAGGTTCTCGATGCGGATGCCGTAGGCGCCTTCCTTGTAGTAGCCGGGCTCGTTGGAGACGATCATCCCGGGTTCCAGCGGCACCGGGTTCGGCGCCTTGGAGATCCGCTGCGGGCCTTCGTGGACCGAAAGATAGCTGCCGACACCGTGGCCGGTGCCGTGGTCGAAGTCGAGCCCGGCCTCCCAGAGGGGCCGCCGCGCCAGGGTGTCGAGCTGGCTCCCGGTGGTGCCCTTGGGAAAGCGCGCCGTGGCGATGGCGATGTGGCCCTTGAGCACGCGGGTGAAGCGCTCGCGCATCTCCTCGCTCGGCGCGCCGACCGCCAGGGTGCGCGTGACGTCGGTCGTGCCGTCCGGGTATTGGGCGCCGGAATCGACCAGGTAGAGCTCGCCGGCGCCGAGGGCCCGGTTGCTCGTCTCGTCGACCCGGTAGTGCACGATGGCGCCGTTGGGGCCCGCCCCGGAGATGGTGTCGAAGGACAGATCGCGGAACTCCTCGTTCCGGCGCCGGAAGGCGGCCAGGCGCTCGGCCGCCTCGGTCTCGGTCACCGGGTCCCTGCCGGCCCGGGCCGGTGCCTCGGCCGCCAGCCAGGCGAGAAACCGGGTCACGGCGGCCCCGTCGCGCAGGTGGGCGGCGCGGGCGCCGGCGATCTCGACCTCGTTCTTGCGCGCCTTGGGCAGCAGGCAGGGGTCGGGACCGGGGATCACCTTCGCGCCGCTCGACCTGAGGCGCTCGAAGGCCCAGTCCGGGGCCGAGGCCGGGTCGAGGGTGACCTTGGCGCCGGCCTTGCCCAAGGCCTCCAGGGCCGGGCCGAAGACCTCTGGGGGCTCGACGGCCACCGTATTGCCCAGATGCCGGCGCGTCGCGGTGGTCAGCTTGCGGTCGTCGATGTACCAGGCCGTGCCGCCGTCGGCCCGCAGGATCGCGAAGGACAGGGCAAAAGGGGTGTGGGTGACGTCGCCGCCGCGGACGTTGAGCAGCCAGGCGATGGAGTCCGGCAGGGTCAGGACCGCCGCCTCGGCGCCGCGGCCTTCGATCTCGGCGCCGATCTGCGCCCGCTTCTCGGCCGTGGCCTGCCCGGCGTAGGCCAGGTCGTGGGGCCGGACGGGGGCCAGCGGCGGGGCCGGCTGGCCGCGCCAGACCGCGTCCAGGGGATTGCCGTCGCAGGGCACCAGGCTGGCGCCGGCCTTCTCGGCGGCGGCCCGCAGGCCCTTGACCTGGGACTCGCTGTGCAGCCAGGGATCGTAGCCGAGCTTCTCGCCGGCCTTCAGGTTCTCGGCGATCCAGTCGGCGGGCGACTGTTCGGCCAGGTGAACCGGGTCGAAAAGCGCGGTGTCGACCTGCTGGCGGACCTGCAGGGTGTAGCGGCCGTCGACGAAAACCGCGGCCTTCTCGGCCAGGACCAGCGCGGCGCCGGCCGAGCCGGTGAAGCCGGTCAGCCAGGCAAGCCGCTGGGCGCGGGCCGGCACGTATTCGCCCTGGTGCTCGTCGCTGCGCGGCACCAGGAAGCCCTGCAGGCCGCGGTGCGCGAGCTCCGCCCTGAGGTCCGCCAGGCGGGCGGCGTGGTCCGCCCCCGCGCCCAGGCCGTCGTTAAGGCCGGCGGCCAGGTCCCGCTTCAGGGCCGCCAGCTGGCGCGCGAGCTCGGGACTGCGCCCTTCCGCCACAAGGTCCATCCAGGCTTCGGGGTTTTCGGCCTCGGGGGCGGCCAGGACCCCGGCGAGGAGGCTGCGGACGGCGGCCGCGTCCCGGTCGGCGCCGGCGGCGGTCAGCAGGCGATCGAGCTCGGCGTCTCCGGCGTAGGTCGGGGCTGAATCCGGCACTTCGGGCCTCCGGCTGAGGTGGTCTGAACCGGCAAGCTAAGGCGCCCTCGCGAAGCAGGCAAGATCGCTGCCGGAAGCCATGCAGGCCCGGCAATGCTGCAGTGCAAAACGACCGCTCGGCCGGCTCCGGGGGCGTTCGTATATTCCACGCAACAAGAAGAAGAAACCCTCCTACCGGGTGTCTCGGGGAGCTCCTTCCAAGCTGGGATTTTTGGCTAGAGACAAGGAGTCATCCAATCATGTCCCGCCTGTCAGAGACCGAACGCGCGGAAATCCTGAGGTCCAAGGCCCAGGCGACGTTCGTCGACCCCACGGAGGTCGACCGCTTCCTCTTGGAAGCGCGGCGCCGACGCGCGATCTACATCAACCGTGGCCTGGCCAAGCTGTGGCGCGCCTCGGGGCTTGCCGCCCTGGTCTGCGCCGTTCGGCGCGGCATCGCCCGCCGGCGCACCCTTGCGGCGCTTGCAGACCTCGACGACCGTCTGCTGCGCGACATCGGCGTCGAGCGCGGCGATATCGGCCGCATCGCCACTGAAAGGAGCCAGGCCGCGCACCCCCATCCCGCCGGCTGGCTGCAGCGGCTCAAGGCCGAATTGAAGCGCGCCGCGATCCGGCGCCAGACCATCGGCCAGCTGGCCGCTCTGGACGACCGGCTGCTGCGCGACATCGGCGTCGAACGGGCGGCCATTCCCGAGGTGGTCGACGCGCGGCTCGAGGGCCGGAGCCCGACCTGGCGCCTGGAAACCCCGCTGACCGACCCGCGGCCGGGCCTCACGGTCAAGTTGAGCGCCGCCCTGTTGCTGCCCTTCTATCTGATGGTCCAGGGCCCGGCCAACGCCAACGAGCCCACGGTGACGCGCAAGGCGGCCTGATCCACGCCGATTGCCCCGATGGAGAAGCGAAGAGGGCGGTCCTGCAGGACCGTCCTCTTTCCTATCCGCGATCAGCGGCGCAGGACCAGGGTCGACCACTCGGCAAGGCGCAACCGTCGGACGAGGCGTAGCTTCTGGGCCCGGTGCGGGTTCAGCACCAAGCGCTCCTGCTTGACCAGCAGCCCCGAAAGGACGGCCCGTCCGCCCGGTGCCAGATGGGCGCGCAGCTCGACCGCCATCCGGGCCAGGGGCTCGGCCAGGATGTTGGCGGCGATCAGGTCGAAAGGCCCGGCCGCCCGTAGCGAAGGGTGCCGGTAGCCCTCCGAGACCAAGGGCCGAACCCACCTGCCGCACCGGTTGATCCGGGCGTTGACCCGGGCAACCGCCACGGCGGCCGGATCGTTGTCCGCCGCCAGGACCGGGCGCCGCCAGAGCCGTGCCATGGCCAGGGCCAGGATGCCCGAGCCGCAGCCCAGGTCGAGCAGGCGGCGCGGTCGGAAGCCGGCCTTGGCGAGGCCCTCCAGGGCCAGGAGGCAGCCGCGGGTGGTCTCGTGGCGGCCGGTGCCGAAGGCGACGTTGGCGTCGATCAGCAGCGGGATCGAGGCCGGCGGCGGCGGCCCGGTGACGTGGCTGCCGTGGAGGTAGAAGCGCCCGGCGCGGATCGCCGGCAGGTTGCTCTGGCTCTCCGCCACCCAGTCGGTGTCGGCCAGCGCCGCGATCCGGGTCTCCGGAACTTCCGTGCCGACGGCCTCTGCGGCGTCCACCAGACAGGCGCGCAGAACCCCCCGGTCGGGCGGCTCCTGCAGATAGACCTGAAATGGCACCAGGCCGTCGGCGCCCGGCAGACCGATCGCGAGAGCACCGCCGACCGGCTCCAGGGCGGCCTCGAAGACCGCCTGGGCCGCCGCGGGCACCGTCAGGTCGATGCGCCAGCCGGAGCCTGCCATGATCCGACGGCGGGTCAGCCCGCCAGGTGCTCCGGCATGACGAAGCCGGCCATGACCTTCTTCGTCCCGGCCTTGTCGAAGTCGATGGTCAGGCGGTCGCCTGTGACCTCGCTGACCGTCCCGTAGCCGAACTTCTGGTGGAACACGCGGGCGCCCGGCGGAAAGTCAGTCACGTCGCTGCCCAGCACCGTCGCCGTGCCCTCGATGAAGGGGGCCGCCCGGTCGCGATTGCGCTGGGCGCGTTCCAGCCCCGGCGACCAGCGGTGGCTCTGCCAGTCGTCGAAGCCGCTCCGGGGGCCGAAGCCGCCGCCGGTCGCGCCATAGAGCCCGGCGTCGCTCTCGACCTCGACGTGGTCCTTTGGCAGCTCGTCGACGAAGCGCGAGGGGATGGCGGCCGCCCAGGAGCCGTGCAGCCGCCGGTTGGCGGCGAAGCTGACCACCGTCTGGCGGCGGGCCCGGGTCAGGCCGACGTAGGCCAGGCGGCGCTCCTCCTCCAGGCCCTTGAGGCCGGTCTCGTCCAGGGCCCGCTGGTTGGGGAAGAGGCCTTCCTCCCAGCCGGCCAGGAAGACGCTGTCGAACTCCAGGCCCTTGGCCGAGTGCAGGGTCATGACCGTGACCAGGTCCTGGCCCTCGCCCTGGATGGTCTCCATGACCAGGCTGACGTGCTCCAGGAAGCCGGCCAGGCTCTCGAACTCGGCCATGGCCGAGACCAGCTCCTTGAGGTTCTCCAGGCGGCCGGGCGCGTCGGCCGAGAGGTCGGCCTGCCACATCGCTGTGTAGCCGGATTCGTCGAGCACGATCTCGGCCAGCTCGGTGTGCGGGATCTGATCGGTCAGCTGCCGCCAGCGGGCAATGCCGGCGATCAGGTCGCCCAGGCTGCGGCGCGCGGCCGGGCGCAGCTCGTCGGTCTGGACCAGGTCGGCGGCGGCGGCGAGCAGCGGCTTGTCGCCGGCCCGGGCGGCGGCGTGGATCAGCCGCAGGGTGGCGTCGCCGATGCCCCGCTTGGGCACGTTGACGATGCGCTCGAAGGCCAGGTCGTCGCTGGGCGAGGCGAGGATCCTCAAGTAGGCCAGGGCGTCGCGGATCTCCCGGCGCTCGTAGAAGCGCGGGCCGCCGACCACCCGGTAGGGCAGGCCCAGGGTGATGAAGCGCTCCTCGAACTCGCGGGTCTGGGCGCCGGTGCGGACCAGGATCGCGATCTCGGAGAGGCGGTGGCCCTGGCGCTGCAGGGCCTCGATCTCCTCGCCGACGAAGCGGGCCTCGGCCTCGCCGTCCCAGAGCCCGCGGACCCGCACCGGCGGGCCCGGGTCGGCCTCGGCATCGGTCCAGAGGGTCTTGCCCAGGCGGCCCTCGTTGTGGGCGATCAGGCCCGAGGCGGCGGCCAGGATGTTCGGGGTCGAGCGGTAGTTGCGCTCCAGCCGGATCACCACGGCCCCGGGGAAGTCCTTTTCGAAGCGCAGGATGTTGCCGACCTCCGCGCCCCGCCAGCCGTAGATCGACTGGTCGTCGTCGCCGACGCAGCAGATGTTGCCGTGGTCCTGGGCCAGCAGCCGTAGCCAGAGGTACTGGGCGACGTTGCTGTCCTGGTACTCGTCGACCAGCAGAAAACGGAAGCGCTCCTGGTAGATCTTCAGGAGCTCGGCGTCTGCCTGGAAGAGGGTCAGGTTGTGCAGCAGCAGGTCGCCGAAGTCGCAGGCGTTGAGCGCCAGCAGCCGCGCCTGGTAGGCGCGGTAGAGCTCGACCGCGCGGCCGCCGGCGATGTCCCCGGCCTCGCCGGCCGAGACCTTGTCCGGGGTCAGGCCGCGGTCCTTCCAGCGCTCGAAGGCCGAGAGGATCACCCGGGCCGGCCACTTCTTGTCGTCGAAGCCCTCGGCCTCGAGGATCTGCTTCAGGAGGCGCAGCTGGTCGTCGGTGTCGAGGATCGTGAAGTTGGGCTTGAGGCCGACCCGCTCGGCCTGCTCACGCAGAATCCGAGCGGCCAGCGCGTGGAAGGTGCCAAGCCACCAGCCCTCGACCGGCCGGCCGAGCAGGGCGCCGACCCGGTCCTTCATCTCCCGCGCCGCCTTGTTGGTGAAGGTGACTGCCAAGACCTCGAAGGGCCGCGCCTTGCGGGTCCAGAGCAGCTGCACCAGGCGCGAGGTCAGAACCCGGGTCTTGCCGGTGCCGGCGCCGGCCAGGACCAGCACCGGGCCGTCAAGGCTCTCGATGGCCTGGCGCTGCTCCGGGTTCAGGCCCCTCAGGTGCGGCGGCTCGGGCGTCGCCGCCGGCTCTTGCATGGCTTCCGGCATGATCGCTTTCGACTCTCGCGTCGGCGGGCCCGAACGGCGGAGCCAGCCTCTGCCTATAGTGTAGGGCGAGTCGCCCGGTTATGCGATCCCGTCGGTGCCGGCGCCGCAGACCAGGGCGCCGACCCGGGCGTCTTGCGGCAGGGCGAAGCGGCCCTTCTGGATCGCGGCCAGGGCGGCGGCGCCCGAGAGCTCGGCGGCGATGCCGAGCTCGAACCAGAGGCTGCGGGCGGCCGCGGCCATCTCCCCGTCGCTGACCAGGACGATCTCGTCGACCGTCCGGCCGATGATCTCCAGGTTGAGCGCCGCCGAGCGGCGCGGCGCCAGGGTGCCGGCCGCGGTGGTGATCTCCGGCAGGGTGACCAGCTCTTTCGCCGCGAGGCTCTCCTTGAGGGTCGGCGCGCCCGTCGGCTCGACCCCGATCACGGTGATCGAGGGCTTCAGCGCCTTGACCGCCGTCGCCACGCCGGAGATCAGGCCGCCGCCGCCGATCGCGACGAAGAGGTAGTCCAGGCCCGGGTCGTCCTCCAGGATCTCGATCCCGACCGTGCCCTGGCCGGCGACGACCCGCGGATCGTCGAAGGGATGGATGAACGTCAGGCCTTCCGCCTCGGCGGTCGTCAAGGCGGCGTCCTTGGCGTCGTCCCAGACCGCGCCCTCGACCACCACCTCGGCACCCCAGGCCCTGAGCTTCTCGACCTTGGCTTCCGGGGTGGAGGCGGGCAGGTAGATCACCGCCCGGGTCTCGGCGCGCCAGCCGGCGTAGGCGACGGCCAGGCCGTGGTTGCCGCCCGAGGCGGTGATGATGCCGCGCCGGACCTCGTCCTCGGGCAGGCTGAACAGCGTGTTGCTGGCGCCGCGCGCCTTGAACGAGCCGGTCACCTGCAGGTTCTCGAGCTTCAGGACCAGCTCGCCGAGCGGCAGGGAGTCCTTCAACGGCTCTGCCGCGAGGTTCGGGGTGCGCCGCACCGCGCCGCGGATCCGCTCCGCCGCCGCCTCGATATCGGCCAGGGCGACCGGGGAGTGGGGCTCGGCGGAGTCGGCTTGCGTGCTTTTCGCGTCACTCATCTCGGGCTTCCCAAATCGCAAGCTGTCATGCCCGGAGCGCGTACGCGCGGCGCTTCGCGCGATCCGGGCATCCATCCAACAAGCGCCACGATGGATCGCCGAATCAAGTCCGGCGATGACAGATGAGAGGTTGTGGCATCAAGCCATAAACATCAGGCATTTCCGCCGATCTTCTCCAGCCATTCCTCTTCGCTCAGGGTCTCGATGCCCAGCTCCGCGGCCTTCTTGGCCTTGGAGCCGGCGCCGGGGCCGGCGACGACGATGTCGGTCTTCTTCGAGACCGAGCCCGAGACCTTGGCGCCCAGGGCCTCGGCGCGGGCCTTGGCCTCGCTGCGGGTCATGGTCTCCAGGGTGCCGGTGAAGACCACGGTCTTGCCGGCGACCGGCGAATCGGTCACGGCCGCGGCGATTGCCTCGACCTCCAGCTCCGCCGCCAGGTCCTCGACCATCGCCCTGTGCTGCGGATCCCGGAAGAAGGCGCCGATGTCGTCGGCCATGCTCATGCCGATGCCCTCGATGCCGCAGAGCTCGGCATAGGCCTCGCCGACCTCGGCCGGTTTCTTGGCCTCGGGCGCGGCGGCGCGCTCCTCGGCGGCCTGGATCATCGCCGCCTGCCAGGCCTCCAGCTCGCCGTAGGTCCGGGCCAGCAGCTTGCCGGTCGACTGGCCGACCTGGCGGATGCCGAGGGCGTAGATGAAGCGGTCGAGGCCGATGCGGCGCCGGTCCTCGATCGCCTGCAGCAGGTTGGCGACCGACTGCTCGGCCCAGCGTTCCCGGTCCAGAATTTCTTCGCGGCTGTCCTTCAGGCGGAAGATGTCCGCCGGCGCCTCGATCAGGCCGGCGTCCCAGAACTCCTGGATGTTCTCCACGCCCAGGCCCTCGATGTCGAAGGCATCGCGGCTGACGAAGTGCATCAGGCGGCGGACCTGCTGGTAGGGGCAGTCCAGCCCGCCGCTGCAGCGGGCCACAGCCTCGCCCTCCGGCCGCACCACCGGGGTTGCGAGCGGGCAGGGGCATGTCGTGGGGAAGGCGAAGGGCTTGCTGCCTTTCCGCCGCTTGGCCTCGACCACCGAGACCACCTGCGGGATGACGTCGCCGGCCCGCTGGATGATCACGTGGTCGCCTTCGCGGATGTCCTTGCGCTTGATCTCGTCCTCGTTGTGAAGCGTGGCGCGCGAGACCACGACCCCGCCGACGGTGATCGGCTCCAGATTTGCGACCGGAGTCAGCGCCCCGGTGCGGCCGACCTGGATGGAGATCTCGCGCAGCAGGGTCTCGGCCTGCTCGGCCGGGAACTTGTGCGCTGTCGCCCAGCGCGGCGCCCGGCCCGCCACGCCCAGACGGTTCTGCCAGTCCAGCCGGTCGACCTTGTAGACGATGCCGTCGATGTCATGGGGCAGCTCCGCCCGTTCGCCCTGGACCCAGTCGTAGAAGGCCAGGATCTCTTCCAGGCTGTGGCAGAGCCGGGCCGGCTCGTTGATCTCGAAGCCCCAGCCGGCCAGGCGGTCGCG
Source organism: Kiloniellales bacterium (assembly GCA_030066685.1). Classification (NCBI taxonomy): domain Bacteria; kingdom Pseudomonadati; phylum Pseudomonadota; class Alphaproteobacteria; order Rhodospirillales; species Kiloniellales bacterium. The sequence goes on from JASJBF010000038.1 coordinate 53,399, forward strand.
CGCCTGCCACTGGGTCTCGCCCAGGGGCTCCGAGGTCTCGCCCCAGGCGTAGGCGAGGAAATGCAGGGGCCGTTCGGCGGTGATCTTCGGGTCCTTCTGGCGCAAGGATCCCGCCGCCGCGTTGCGCGGGTTCTTGAAGGTCTTCGCCTTCTCGGCCTCGGCGAGGCGGGCGTTGAGGGCGTGGAAGTCGTCGCGGCGCATGAAGACCTCGCCCCGCACCTCGATCACCTTTGGCGCCGCCCCCTTCAGGGATTCCGGCAGGCCCTTGATGGTGCGGACGTTGGCCGTCACGTCCTCGCCGACCGCGCCGTCGCCGCGGGTCGCGCCGGTGACCAGGCGGCCGTCCTCGTAGAGCAGGGACATGGAGAGGCCGTCGATCTTGGCCTCCGCCACGACGTCGACGGGCTCGCTGTCCTCCAGGCCGAGGAAGCGGCGGATACGGCCCAGGAAGTCGGCAACGTCCTCGGCCGCGAAGGCGTTGGACAGCGACAGCATCGGGACCCGGTGCGTGACCTTGGCGAAGCCGGTCACCGGCGCGGCGCCGACGCTGCGGCTGGGGCTGTCGTCCCGGACCAGAGCGGGGAAATGGGCCTCGATGGCGTCGTTGCGCCGGCGCAGGGCATCGTAGTCGGCGTCCGAGATCTCCGGCGCGTCCTGCTGATGGTAGAGCGTGTCGTGGTAGCGGATCGCTTCGGCCAGGCGGGCCAGCTCCGCCGCCGCCTGCGCCTCGGTCAAATTCTCAACCGGGATCTTTGCAAGTGTCTCGGTCATGTCTTGGATCTCGGGCCGCTCCCCTCGGCCGGGTCCTACGCTAGGCGGCCCCCATCAGGCGGTCGGCCGCCGCCCGCGCCTCTTCCGTGACCTGCTCGCCCGAGAGCATGCGGGCGATCTCCTCCCGGCGATCCTGGGCGGCCAGCTCCGCGACCTCGGTGGCCACGACCTCGCCCTTGCTGCCCTTGCGGACCCGCAGGTGGTGGTTGCCGACCGCCGCGACCTGGGGGCTGTGGGTGACGACCAGGACCTGGCGGTCCGCGGCCAGTCGGGCCAGGCGCTGGCCGACCGCCGCCGCCGTGGCGCCGCCGATTCCGCTGTCGACCTCGTCGAAGATCAGGCTGCGCCGCGGGCTGACCCGGGCCAGGACGACCTTGAGCGCCAGCAGGAAGCGCGACAGCTCGCCGGCCGAGGCGATCTTGCCGATCGGGCCGGGCCGGGAGCCCGGGTTGGTCGCGACCTCGAAGACCACGCGCTCCAGGCCGTTGGGGCCCCAGGCGTCCTCTGCGAGGCGCTCCAGGCGGGTCGTGAAGGCGGCCTTGTCGAGCTTGAGCGGCGGCAGCTCCTCCATGACGGCGCGGTCGAGCCCGGCGGCGGAATCCGCGCGCTGCTGGCTGAGCGCGCCGGCGGCGGCGAGATAAGCCTCGCGCGCCGCAGCGGCCGCGGCGGCCAGCTCGGCCAGACGCTCCTCGCCGGTATCGATGCTCTCCAGCTTGGAGGCCAGGTCCTCGCGCAGGGCCAGCAGCTCGTCGACCTCGACGCCGTGCTTGCGGGCGACGTCCTTCAGGGCGAAGAAGCGCTCGTCGACCTGCTCCAGGCGCTGCGGGTCGAGCTCAAGGTTGCCGGACAGCGACTGCAGACCGGCCGTGACGTCGCGCAGCTCGGCCGCGGTCCGGTGCAGGCCGGCAATGATCTCGTCCAGGCGGCCGCCGGCCTTGTCGACCATGCGCTCCAGGGCGCTCAGGGCGCTGCCGACGGCTGCCTCGGCCCCGGGCTGGCCCTCCTTGCCGTTGAGCGCGGCGAAGGCCTGGTCGACGGTAGCGGTCAGCTGCTCGCCGTGCTGCAGAAAGGCGCGCTCTTCGGCCAGGGCCGTCTCCTCGCCGGGCTGGGGGTCCAGGGTCTCCAGCTCCGCGACCGCGTGGCGCAGGAAATCCTCGTCCTTCCGGGCCTGCTCGAGCTCCGCCTCCTCTCGGCGCTGGACCTCGCAGGCCTGGCGCCAGGCCTCCCAGGCCGCGGCGACCTCCGCTGCGGCCGCCTCGAGGCCGCCGGCCGCGTCCAGCAGGTCGCGATGGGTGCCGGCGTCCAGCAGGCCGCGGTGCTCGAAATGGCCGTGGACTTCGACCAGGCTCTCGCCCAGGCGGCGCAGCAGGCTGACCGAGACGGGCTGGTCGTTCACAAAGGCCCGGCTGCGGCCGTCGGCGCCTAGGTTGCGGCGCAGGACCAGCAGGCCGTCCTCGGTCGCCAGGCCGTGCTCGGCCAGCAGCTCGTCAAGGTCCGTGGTGTCGGTGATGTCGAAAGCGGCGGTGACCGTCGCCTGCGGGCTGCCCGGCCTCAGCAGGCCGGATTCGGCGCGGCTGCCGAGCGCCAGTCCGAGGGCGTCGAGGAGAATCGACTTGCCGGCGCCCGTCTCGCCGGTCAGGACACAGAGCCCGCCATGAAAGGAAAGATCCAGCTTGTCGATCAGAACGACATCCCGGATCGAAAGGTTGACGAGCATGGGCGTCTCGCTCGGGGCGTCTCAGTGGTCGAAAGGTGCCGGAGAGGCGGCGCCGGGACCTCGCTGCGCTACTGACCTGCGATGCCGGCGGCCGTCAGAAGACCATAGCTGTCCTGGTACCATTCGCTTCCCGGATAGTTGTAGCCCAGGACGGCGGCGGTCTCTTGGGCCTCGTTCAGGATGCCAAGGGCCAGGTAGCACTCGACCAGGCGGTGCAGGGCCTCCGGCGTATGCGAGGTGGTCTCATACTGGTCGACGACCCTTCGGAAACGGTTAATGGCCGAGAGATAATGGCCTCGCTTCTGATAGAAGCGGCCGACGTCCATCTCCTTGCCCGCCAGATGGTCTCGGGTCAGGTCGACCTTCAGGTTGGCGTCGCGGGTATACTTGCTCTCCGGGAAGCGGCGGGTCAATTCCTCCAGGGATTCCAAGGCCAGGCGGGTCATGCTCTGGTCGCGGCCGATGTCGGAGATCTGCTCGTAGTAGGACAGCGCCTTGAGGTAGTAGGCATAGGCGACGTCGGGATTGCCCGGATGCAGCTGAATGAAGCGGTCCAGGCCGGCAATGGCGTCGGCGTACTCGTTCTCGAGATAGTAGGCGTAGGCCGACATCAGCTGGGCCTTCGCCGCCCAGGGCGAGTAGGGGTGCTGGCGGTCGACCTCGTCGAAGAGCTTGGCCGCCTTGATGTTGCTCCCGCTCTGCAGGGTGTCCATGGCCTCGTTGTAGAGGTCGTCGACCGGCCGCTCAACGTAGTTGAACTCCTCCTCTTCGGAGGCGCAGGCACCGATCAGGAGCAGCATCGCGGCTGCGCCCAGGGCACGCAGGCCAAGGCTCTTGGACCCCTGGGATCTTGCTGGCGAACTGGACATGCGATCCGATCTCCCGATGGCGGCTTCGGCCGCCCCGCTACGCCTGGGACTATAGGTTGACTGCTCTTCGCCCTCAAGCATCGGGCGGCTTCGTGAGAATGGGCGGAGAAAGCCCCGGAAACCGCATCGCTCGCCGCCGTTCCGAAGAACTTCCGGGAGGAGCAGGGGGTACTCCTCCCGGAAGCCTAGGGCCGGATCTCCCTGCCGACAGTCGGAGGCTAATTGGCCTGCCGGCGAAGGAAGGCCGGGATATCAAGGAGATCGTCGTCGACCGGGCTGTTCGACGGGCGATCGGCCGGGTCCAATCCGGTCAGACGGGGCTGGCCCTCGCCCGAGGATGGCGCCGGCTGGTGTTCCTCGACCCGCGCTTCGAGCTTCGGGGCTTCGTGGGCCGTCGCCTGGGGCCGGGCCACGAACTGGGGCTGGACCTGCGGCTGGGCCTGGACTTGCGGCTGCGGCGCAGCCTCGACCTTGGGCTGTGCCGGGCGGGACTCGGCCGTGTCGTGGCCCTGGGCGGCGGCTTGCAGCGCGCGGGCGGCGCCGCTCATGCGGGCCAGGATCGCCTGGGCCCGGCTCCGGGTCGCCGGAGACACGGGATCGCCGACGGTCCGGCTCTCGGCCAGGGCGCCCTGAGCGGCCGCGCTCTGCGCCTGCGGTACGGCGGGCGCTTCGCTCGGCGGCGCGGCCGGCGGGGCGTTGACCACGTCGGCCGCGGCGAAGGGGTTGGCCTGGACCATGGGCGCCGACGCCTCCTGGCCGGGGTCCATGGGCTGGGGCGCGATGAAGGTCTCCCCGGCCGGCGGCTCGCTCGATACCGCTTGCGCGGTCTCACGGACCTCTTCGACCAGCGGCTCGGTCAGCTCCAGGGGCGCTTCGCCGGCCTGATCCGGAGCCGCCGAGGGCTGCGGCTCGCTGACGATGGACTGGGCGGCGGGCTGCGCCATGGGTTGGGCCGGCACCTCGGCGGCGGCTTGCGCCGTGATCTGGTCGCCGCCTTCGGCGGCGTTGCCGGCCGGCGCGGCCTGGGCGCCGCCTGCCGCCGGGTTGGCGACCAGGCTGAGCGTGACCGGACGCGGCTTGGCACCCTCGGCGATATCGATGCCGGTGGCCACGACCGAGACCCGCATCTGGTTCTCCATCTTGTCGTCGTAGGTCGAGCCGAAGATGATGTTGGCCTCGGGGTCGACCTCGTCGCGGATCCGGTTGGCCGCTTCGTCGACCTCGAAGAGCGTCAGGTCGGGGCCGCCGGTGATGTTGATCAGCACCCCGCGCGCGCCCTTCATCGACACGTCCTCGAGCAGCGGGTTGGAGATCGCCGCCTCGGCCGCCGCGATGGCGCGGTTGTCGCCGTCGGCCTCGCCGGTGCCCATCATGGCCTTGCCCATCTCGGTCATGACCGTGCGGATGTCGGCGAAGTCGAGGTTGATCAGGCCCGGCATGACCATCAGGTCGGTGACGCCGCGGACGCCGGCATGCAGGACGTCGTCGGCCATCTTGAAGGCGTCCGCGAAGGTCGTCTTCTCGTTGGCGATGCGGAAAAGGTTCTGGTTCGGGATGATGATCAGGGTGTCGACGAACTGGGTCAGCTCCTGGATCCCGGACTCGGCGATGCGCATGCGGTGCACGCCCTCGAAGTGGAAGGGCTTGGTCACCACGCCGACGGTCAGGATTCCCTGCTCGCGGGCGGCGCGGGCGATGACGGGCGCCGCGCCGGTGCCGGTGCCGCCGCCCATTCCGGCGGTGATGAAGACCATGTGGGCGCCTTCGAGGTCGGCGAGGATCTCGTCCAGGGCCTCCTCGGCGGCGGCCTTGCCGATGTCCGGGCGCGAGCCGGAGCCCAGCCCTTGGGTGATGTTGCGGCCGAGCTGCAGGGTCCGGCTGCAGAGCGACTGCGCGATCGCCTGGGCGTCGGTGTTCGCGACCACGAACTCGACGCCTTCCAGGTTGGACTGGATCATGTTGTTGACGGCGTTGCCGCCGGCGCCCCCCACGCCGATGACGGTGATTCTTGGCTTCAACTGGGCTTCGCTGGTTGGAACGTTGAGGTTCAAGGACATGTCTGCCTCCACTTGCCCCCTAAGGCGGGCGGTACGGCCGGTCCTACCGGCAAGTTGCGGATCCCGGACCGGCCGGGACCTCGAAGATCCTGCTCTCACAGGTGCTCACGGAACCAATGACCCAGGCGGCCCATCAGGCCGTCGGGCTCCCCACGTTTCGTCCGGGTCTCGGCCGCCAGCGGCAGGTTCGCGGCGATCGCATAGGCGATCAGCCCGCTGCAGGTGGCGAAGGCGGGACCGGACGTTGCCTCGGCCAGGCCCTGGATCCTGAGCGGGCGGCCGAGACGAACCTGTTTGTCGAGCACCAGCGCCGCCAGGTCGCGGACGCCGGGCAGCTGGCAGGCGCCGCCGGTCAGGACGACCCGCCGGCCCGCCAGCTTGTCCAGGCCGCTGGCTTCCAGGTGCGAGCGCACGAGCTCGAAGGTCTCTTCCAGGCGCGGCTGGATGATGCCGGTGAGGTAGGAGCGCGCGATCTGCTGGGTCGCGCCGCTGTCCTCTTCCCCGACCGGAAGTACCTCGATCACCTCCCGGTCGTCGACCTCGGCTGCCATGGCGTGGCCGTAGAGCGTCTTCAGGCGCTCGGCCTGCTGCCGGGTCGTCGAAAGGCCGCGGGCGACGTCGCTGGTGACGTGGCTGCCGCCGACCGGGATGGAATCGGTGAAGATCACCTGGCCTTCGAGGAAGACCGCGATGGTCGTCGTGCCGCCGCCCATGTCGACCAGGGTCACGCCCAGCTCCCGCTCGTCCTCGACCAGGACCGAGAGGCCCGAGGCGTAGGGCGAGACGACGAAGCCGCCGACATCGAGGTGGCAGCGCTCGACGCAGGTGCTGAGGTTGCGCACCGAGCTGCTGCGCGCCGTGACCAGATGCATGTCGACGCCCAGCAGGTCGCCGATCATGCCCCGCGGGTTGCGGATGCCGCGGTTGCCGTCGAGGGTGAAGCCGACCGGGATCGAATGGATCAGCTGCGGCGCGGCGGCGGGATCGAGCCGGCCGCAGGTGGCCTGCTGGCCCTCCTCCAGGGCGCGGCGCAGGTCGAGCTCGCCGACCTCCTGTCCAACGATCGGGATCTCGACCCGGACCTGGCGCGAGGCCGGATAGCCGCCCGAGAGGTTGACCGCGACCTCGTTCACCGTCTCGCTGGCCATCTCCTCGGCGGCGTAGACGGCGCTGCGGATGGCCGCCTCGGCGGCCTCCATGTCGATGATGCTGCCGGCCTTGACGCCCTGGCTGGCCTGCTGGCCGATCCCGATGACCCGCGGATGCTTGATGCCGTCGGTCTCCGCGATGAAGCAGCAGACCTTGCTCGAGCCGACGTCGAGCGCGGCGATCAGGCCATTGCTGTTCTTGCCGGGCACCCGCTTCATCACGTCGTCATCCGTTCCCCGTTCCGATCCCTTCCGGGACCCCCCTCACGTGTCCTTGCCGGGCCCGGTGGCGGCGCGCCCCGGCGCCAGGTCGGGCGCCATGCGCAGCACCATCCGGTCGGACAGGCGCAGGTCGATGGCCAGGATCTCCCGCTGCAGCAGGCCGTGCTCGCGCTGAAGCCGTGCCAGCTCGGCCCAGGCCTCGGCGACCTCGTCCTCGGGCAGCCGCACGTCGATGCCGCCGCGCAGCCGCAGGTTCCAGCGCCGCTCGCCGACCCGCACCGCGGCGACCACCAGGGGCCGAAGCTGCGGTTCGCGCGCCAGCACGGTGAGCAGGGCCGCCGTGTGCTTCGGGGCGCCTTGGCCGACCACCAGGGGCAAAGCGGCGAAGCGCTCCGGCCGCGCCGCCGAGATCACCTCGCCGGCGCGGTCGATCACCAACTTGCGGCCGCGGTTCTGCCAGAGTGCCAAGGGCTGGCGCTCGGTGATCTCGATCAGCAGGACATCGGGCAGGCGGCGCTCGACCATTGCCGTTGCGACCCAAGGCAGGGCTTCGATGCGTTCCTTGGTCGCCTGCGGGTCGATCGCAAGCATGGGCGTGCCGCGCTGGACGCCGATGCTGTCGAGCAGCGCCTGCTTGGAGGTCCGGTTGCGGCCGACCAGAAGCACCTCCTCGACCGCCAGTCCGGCTTCCGCCGTGCCCTCCAGCCAGGCCGCGGCGATACGCTCAGCGCTGCGGGCGAACCAACCGGACCAGGCGAGGCCGAGCACCAAGAGGCCAAGCAGCCCGGCTGCGCCCAGGATCAGGCGCCCGCGCGTCACCAGCGGCGCCTTGCGAGGGCGGGCCTTGGCCCTGTTCATGCTCGGGGCGCGGGGCTCCACGCGCAGGCTCAGGTCTCGCATGTCGCGTTCTCCACCAACCAGGCACAGAGTTCGGGAAAGCCGATGCCGAGATGCGCCGCCTGCTCGGGCACCAGGCTCAAGGGCGTCATGCCCGGCTGGGTGTTGACCTCCAGCAGGTAGATCTTGTCGTCGCCGCCTTCGGTGTCGTCGTAGCGGAAGTCGGCCCGGCTCACGCCGCGGCAGCCCAGGGCCCGGTGCGCCTCGAGCGCGCTTTCCAGGCACTCCTCGTAGATCGCCTCGGGCAGCCTGGCCGGCACCTCGTGGACCGTCTTGCCCTCGGTGTACTTGGCCTCGTAGTCGTAGAAGCCCTGCTTGGGCTTCAGCTCGGTCACCGCCAGCGCCCGCTCGCCCATGACCGAGACGGTCAGCTCGCGGCCCGGGATGAAGCGCTCGACCATGATCTGATCGCCGGACTGCCAGGCTTCCTCGGCGCCCAGGGGCGGTTCGTTGTCGCCGTCCTCGACGATGCGCACGCCGACGCTGGAGCCCTCGGCCACCGGCTTGACCACGTAGGGCCGGGGCAGGACGTCGGCGGCCAGGATCTGCTCGCGGCTGGCGACGACGCTCTCGGCGCAGCGCAGCCCGTTGGCGCGGAACACCCGCTTGGCCATCTCCTTGTCCATGGCCAGGGCCGAGGCCATGACCCCGGAATGGGTATAGGGGATGTGCAGCAGCTCGAGCAGGCCCTGGACGCAGCCGTCCTCGCCCCAGCGCCCGTGCAGGGCGTTGAAGACCGCGTCCGGCGCCGGGGTCAGCGCCTTGATCAGGGCGCCGACGTCGTCGGTGACGTCGACCATCTCGACCGCGAAGCCGGCCTCGCCAAGGGCCTTGCCGCAGTCGCGGCCGCTGACCAGGGAGACCTCGCGCTCGGCCGAGATGCCGCCGTAGAGGACTGCGACGCGCCTGCTCATGCCGCCTCCCCCCGGTCGCCGTCCCCGGCGATCCCGATCCGGCGGATCTCCCACTGCAGCTCGATCCCGCTGTCGTCCCGCACCCGCCGGCGGACCTCCTCGCCCAGCGCCTCGATGTCGGCGGCGGTGGCGTTGCCGGTGTTGATCAGGAAGTTGCAGTGCTTCTCCGAGACCATGGCGCCGCCGCGCTTGAGCCCGCGGCAGCCCGCGTTGTCGATCAGCTCCCAGGCCTTGGCGCCTTCGGGGTTCTTGAAGGTGCTGCCGCCGGTGCGGGTGCGGACCGGCTGGCTTTCGGCGCGGGCGGTCTGGATTTCGGTCATGCGCCGGGCGATCACCTTGGGATCGTCGGCCTCGCCGCGTAGGCGGGCGGACAGGAAGATCCAGTCCTCGGGGATCGCGCTGCCGCGGTAGCGGAAGCCGAAGTCCTCCGGTGCCAGGCGGTGCAGGTTGCCGTAGCCGTCGACGGCCTCGGCCTCGATCAGCACGTCCTTGAGCTCGCGGCCGTAGGCGCCGGCGTTCATGCGCAGCGCCCCGCCCAGGGTGCCGGGCACGCCGCAGAGGAACTCCAGGCCGCCGGTCCCGGCGATGCGGGCGGCGGTGGCGATGTTGAAGTCGAGCGCGCCGGCGCCGGCGAAGACCTCTTCGCCCTCGGCACGGATCTCGGCGAAGCCGCGTCCCAGGCGCAGGACCACGCCCGGCACGCCGCCGTCGCGAACCAGCAGGTTGGAGGCGACCCCGATCACCGTGACCGGCAGGTCGCGCGGCTTCTGGCGCAGGAACTCGATCAGGTCGTCGCGGTTGGCCGGCCGGAACATGACCTCGGCGGTGCCGCCGACGCGGAACCAGGTGATGCCGGCCAGGGGCGCCTCGGCCGTCAGGCGGCCCCTTACACTTGGCAGTCGGTCGATCAGGGGAGTCTTGCTGTGCTTCGTCATGGCGATCATAGCCCCGCTCCTGCAGGTTTCGGGTTGTCGCCTCCCCTCCTAAGACCTTCCAGTTCCTCGGGCAGCTTGTTCGCCCAGGCGGTGATGTTGCCGGCCCCCAGGCAGACCACGAAATCGCCCCTCCCGGCGATCTCGCTGACCTTGGGGGCCAGTTGCTCGGGCCCCGACAGCGGCACCGCGTGGCGGTGGCCGCGGGCGCGCAGGCCCTCGACGAGGGCGTCGCGGTCGACCCCCTCGATCGGCTCTTCTCCGGCGGCGAAGACCTCGGCCACGAGGACGTGGTCGGCGTCGTTGAAGCAGCCGCAGAATTCCTCGAACAGGCTGGCCAGCCGCGAAAAGCGGTGCGGCTGGACCACGGCGATGACCTTGTCGCCGGTCGCCGCCCGCGCGGCCTTCAGGACCGCGGAGATCTCGACCGGGTGATGGCCGTAGTCGTCGATGATGGTGATGCCGTCGACCTCGCCGGTCTTCGTGAAGCGGCGCTTCACCCCGCGGAAGCCGCCCAGCGCTTCACGCAGGACCTCGTCGGTGATCTTCAGCTCCTGGGCGACGGCGACCGCGGCCAGCGCGTTGACGGCGTTGTGCTGGCCGAGCATCGGCAACTTGAGCCTGCTGACGGTCCGGCTGCTGCCGGCCTTGCGGTCGGCGATGACCGCGTCGAAGATCGTGCCGTCGCGATCGTTCACGAGATTGACGCCGCGCACGTCGGCTTGCGGGCTGAGGCCGTAGGTGACAACGCGGCGGTCGGAGATCTGGCCGATCAGGCTCTGCACCGCCGGGTGATCGATGCAGAGGATCGCGACCCCGTAGAAAGGGATGTTCTCCAGGAAGCTGCGGAAGGCGTCGTGCAGCGCCTCGACGCTGCCGTAGAAGTCGAGGTGCTCGGGGTCGACGTTGGTGACGACGGCCAGGGTCGCCGGCAGGCGTACGAAGGAGCCGTCGCTCTCGTCGGCTTCGACCACCATCCAGTCGCCGGCGCCAAGGCGGGCGTTGGTGCCGTAGGCGTTGATGATGCCGCCGTTGATCACCGTGGGATCGAAGTGGCCGGCGTCCAGCACCGCGGCGATCATCGAGGTCGTCGTGGTCTTGCCGTGGGTGCCGCCGACCGCGACCGACCACTTCAGGCGCATCAGCTCGCCCAGCATCTCGGCGCGCTGGACCACCGGAATAAAGCGGGCCTGGGCGGCCTGCAGCTCCGGGTTCTCGGGCTTGATCGCCGATGAGACCACGACCACCTGGGCGCTGCCGAGGTTGGCCGCGTCGTGGCCGATGGCGATCTCGATGCCCAGACCGCGCAGGCGCTGGACGTTGGGGTTCTCGGCGATGTCGCTGCCCTGTACCTGGTAGTCGAGGTTGTGCAGGATTTCGGCGATCCCGCTCATGCCGATGCCGCCGATGCCGACGAAGTGCAGGGTCCCGATGTCGAAGGGAATCGCGTTCATGCCGCGGCCTCCCTTCTGGCGGGGTCGTCCTGATTGGTGCCGCTGCCGCAGACCAGGTCGGCCAGGCGCCCGGCGGCCCCGGCCCGGCCGAAGCCGTAGGCCGCCGCGGCCGCGTCCTGGAGCGCGGAGGGGTCGGCCAGAAGGCGGGCGAGCAGCTCCGAGAGGTCGCCGGCGGTCAGCTCGGCCTGCGGCAGGACCCAGCCGCCGCCGGTCGCGGCGAAGGCCCGGGCATTGGCGGTCTGATGGTCGTCGGCCGCGTAGGGGTAGGGGACCAGCACCGCCGGCCGGCCGGCCGCGGCCAGCTCGGCGATGGTCGAGGCGCCGGCCCGGCCGATCACCATGTGGGCGCCGCGCAGGCGCTCGGGCATGTCCTCGAAGAAGCCGGCGAGATTGGCGGTGACCCCGGCGGTCTCGTAGACGCCGCGGACCTTGTCGGTCGCCGGCCCGCGGACCTGCTGGCTGATCGCCAGGCGCCGGCGCAGGCCTTCCGGCAGGGCCTCGACCGCGGCCGGAACCACAGTGTTGAAGACCTCGGCACCCTGGCTGCCACCGATCACCAGCAGGCGCAGGGTCGCCTCGGGCTCCGGCCGTGGATAGGGCGCTTCGCCGAGGGCGGCGATGGCGGGGCGGACCGGGTTGCCGGTGAAGACCACCTTGTTCCGGTCCTCGTCCTTCAGACCCCTGACCTCGGCGAAGGAGGACGCGATGGTGTGGGCGCGCGGGGCGAGCAGGCGGTTGGCGCGGCCGAGCACCGCGTTCTGCTCGTGCAAGACCACGCGCAGGCCGCGATGGGCGCCGGCCATCACCGTCGGCACGCTCGCGTAGCCGCCGAAGCCGACCACCGTGTCCGCCTTGAGGCGCCGCAGGCGGCTGCGCGCCTGGAGATAGCCGAGGGCCAGGCGGCCGACGCTGCTCAGCTTCTTGGCGATGCTGCCGCCGGCCAGGGCGCCGGCATTGATCCGCTCGGTGCGCACCTCCGGCAGGTCGGCGCCGAAGCCGCTGCCGCGGCGGTCGGTGATCAGCGCGACCTTGGAGCCGCGGCTCAGCAGCTCGCGGGCCAGCGCCTGGGCCGGAAACATGTGGCCGCCGGTGCCGCCGGCCGCCAGGGCGACGATCCGGCCCGGCGTCGGGCTGCTGTGCGACGCCGTCATGACCCTTCCTCCGGGCTGAAGCGGCGCCGGGTCAGCGCCAGCAGCATGCCCATGCCGAGGGCCAGGGCCAGGAGCGAGGAGCCGCCGTAGCTGATGAAGGGCAGGGTCATGCCCTTGGTCGGCATCAGGCGGAGGGTCGAGCCCATGTTGATCAGCGCCTGCAGGCCGAACTGCACCAGCAGGCCGGTGGCGGCCAGCAGCACGAAGAGCGAGCGTTCGGCCAGCAGCCTCGAGAGGCTGCGGAGCACGACGAAGGCAAAGAGCGCGACGATGCCCAGGCAGACCAGGGCGCCGAACTCCTCGCCGGCGACGGCAAAGATGAAGTCGGCGTGAACGTCGGGCAGCTGAGCCTTGATCGTCCCTTCGCCGGGGCCGCGGCCGAAGAGGCCGCCGTTCATGAAGGCCTCGATCGAGCGGTCGACCTGATAGTGGTCGCCGCTGTTCGGGTCGAGGAAGGAATCGATGCGCACCGTCACGTGGGGCAGCAGGACGTAGGCGGCGGCCAGGCCGGCAACGCCGAGCAGACAGAAGCCGGCGACCCAGACCATCGGCAGGCCGATCAGGAAGAGCTGGGCGCCGAAGGTGGCCAGCACCAGGAAGGCCTGGCCGACGTCGGGCTGCAGCAGCAGGAGGCTGGTGACCAAGCCGTAGAGCCCGATGGCGATGGGGTTGCCGGGAAAGCGCGGGTCCAGCTTGGCCTCGGCGAACATCCAGGCCGTGGCGACCGCCAGGCAGGGCTTCACGAACTCCGAGGGCTGGATCGAAAAGCCGTAGAGGTTGAGCCAGCGCGAGGCGCCCTTGATCTCGGTGCCGACGAAGAGGGTCAGCACCAGCAGGACCGCGCCGGCCAGCAGGCCGAAGACCGCGAGGCGGCGCACGGCCCGCGCCGAGAGCAGCGAGGTGCTCAGCAGCAGGGCGGCGGCGATCGGCAGGAAGACCACCTGGCGCTGTGCCAGGTCGAAGCCGCCGAGGCCGATCCGGCCGCCGGCCGCCGGCGAGGCGGAGAGCATCAGGACGATGCCCAGGGCCATCAGCCCGCCGATCGCGAAGAGCGTCCAGCGGTCGATGGTCCACCACCAGCGGCCCAGCAGGGAGGTATCGGCCCGGGTGAAGCTGCTCATGCCCGCGGGCCCTCCGCTTCGGACTCCAGGCTCGCGGGCGCGAAGACCTCCGGGTCCTGACGGTGCCCGGGCAGGGCGGTCACCAGTTGCCGGAAGGCCTCGCCGCGGACCTCGAAGTTGGGGTAGCGGTCGAAGGACGCGCAAGCCGGCGAAAGCAGGACCACGGGATGGTCCCTCCCGTCCGCCGTCGCCAGGGCTTGCGCCCTGGCGACGGCCGTCTCGAGGTCGCCGCAGATGCTGTGGTCCACCTTGCCCTCGAGCGCGGCGGCGAAGGCTTCCGCCGCCTCGCCGATCAGGAAGGCATGGACGATCCGGTTGAAGAAGGGCTCCAGGGCGCCGAGGCCGCCGTCCTTGGCGCGACCGCCGGCGATCCAGTAGATCGCGTCGTAGCAGGCCAAGGCCTTGGCCGCGGCGTCGGCGTTGGTCGCCTTGGAGTCGTTCACGTAGAGCACGCCGTCGATCACCGTCAGGGCCTCCTGGCGGTGCGCCAGGCCCGGGAAGCTGCGCAGGCAGGCGGCGATGACCGCCGGCTGCAGGCCGACCGCCTTGCAGGCCGCGAAGGCGGCCGCGGCGTTCTGCCAGTTGTGCGCGCCCGGCAGGCTGATGATCTCGCGCAGGTCGAGGGCCGGCACCGGGCCGCCCTCGGTCTCGTCGTAGAGCACGCCCTCGGCCGCGTAGACGCCGCCGACCACCCGGCCCTCGCCCGAGATCGGCACGACGACCTGCTCGTCGGCGGCGCGCAGGGCGTCGCAGATGCCGCGGCAGGTCTCGTCGTCGACGCCAATCACCGCGGTGCGCGGCTTGGTCTGACGGTGGAAGATGTTGCGCTTGGCCGCCACGTAGCCCTCAAAGCCGCCGTGGCGCTCCAGGTGGTCCGGCGTGATGTTGAGCAGGACGGCGACGTCGAAGGTGATCGAGAGCGTCAGCTCCAGCTGGTAGGAGGACATCTCCAGCACGTAGATCCCGCCGAGGTCGAGCGGCTCGAGCTCCAGCGCCGGGATGCCCAGGTTGCCGCCGATCTCCACGCTGCGCCCCGCGGTCTCCAGGATGTGGCCGATGAGCGCGGTGGTGGTCGACTTGCCGTTGGTGCCGGTCACGCCGAGGTACTGGGCGTTGCGCTGGGCCCGGGCCAGCAGCTCGATGTCGCCGATGATCTCGACGCCGTGTCTGCGGGCCAGCTCGGCCACGGGGTGCGGCTCGGGATGGCCGTGCGGGATCCCGGGCGAGAGCACCAGGGTGGTCAGCTCCTGCCAGTTGCAGGCGTGCAGGTCGACGATCGGGATGCCGTCCTCGCGGGCCCGGGCGCGGACGTCCTCGTTGTCGTCCCAGGCCCAGACCTCGGCGCCGCTGTCCCTCAGGACCCGGGCCGCGGCCAAACCGGACTTGCCGAGCCCGAGCACGGCGACCGGCAGCGCGTTGAAGAATGGCAGCTCGATCCGCACGACCCCGGCCTCACCTCAGCTTCAGGGTCGCCAGGCCGGCCAGCGCCAGGATCGAGGCGATGATCCAGAAGCGGATCACGATCGTCGGCTCGTGCCAGCCCTTCTTCTCGAAGTGGTGGTGCAGTGGCGCCATGCGGAAGACCCGCCTGCCGGTCAGCTTGAAGGAGGCGACCTGGACGATGACCGAGACGGTCTCCAGCACGAAGACGCCGCCGATGATCGCCAGGACCAGCTCGTGCTTGGTGATAACCGCGATGCCGCCGAGCGCGCCGCCGCAGGATAGCGAGCCGGTGTCGCCCATGAAGACCATGGCCGGCGGGGCGTTGAACCACAGGAAGCCGAGGCTGGCGCCGACCAGCGAGGCGCAGAACACCGCCAGCTCGCCGGTGCCGGGCACGTAGTGGATCTGCAGGTAGTTCGCGAAGACCGCGTTGCCGACCAGGTAGGCGATGAAGCCGAAGCAGGCGGCGGCGATCATCACCGGGACGATGGCCAGGCCGTCCAGGCCGTCGGTCAGGTTGACCGCGTTGGAGGCGCCGACCATGACGAAGATCGCGACCCCGACGAAGAACCAGCCGAGGTTCAAGAGCAGGTCCTTGAGGAAGGGCACCGCCAGGTGCTGCGCCATGTTCTGAGGGCTGATGTCCATGATCCAGAGGGTCGCGGCCAGGCTGATCAGGATCTGGGCCAGCAGCTTGATCCGCCCGGACAGGCCCTTGGAGCTGCGGTGGGTCAGCTTCAGATAGTCGTCGGTGAAGCCGATCAGGCCGAAGCCGACGGTGATGATCAGGATCGCCCAGACGTAGCCGTTGGTCAGGTCGGCCCAGAGCAGGGTCGAGATCGAGATCGCGAGCAGGATCAGGACACCGCCCATGGTCGGGGTCCCGGCCTTGGTCACCAGATGGCTCTCCGGGCCGTCCTCGCGGATCGGCTGGCCTTCCTTCTGGATTCGGCGCAGCCAGGCGATGATCCGCGGGCCCAGCACGAAGGAGATCAGCAAGGCGGTCAGCACCGCGCCGCCGCTGCGGAAGGTTAGATAGCGGAACAGGTTGAAGACGAGGAACTCGTCGGACAACGGGGTCAGCAGGTTGAACAGCATCCGGGGTCCGACCTCACTTGCCTTTGGTCGCTTCGGGGGGAGCGCCGCCAATAGCTTTGAGGGCCTCGACCACGACCGCCATCCGGCTGCCCAAGGAACCCTTAACCAGGACGACGTCGCCGGGGCCAAGCGCCGCCACGACCTCGGGGGCGAGGGCCTGCGAGTCCGAGGCGTGGCCGCCGCGCAGGGCGGTCGGCAACGCCTCGGCCAGGGCCGCCATGAGCGACCCGCAGGAGAAGACCAGATCGACGCCGGCCTCGGCGATGGGTGCCGCCAGCCCGGCGTGCAGCCGCTCGGACTCGGCGCCGAGCTCGAGCATGTCTCCCAGCACCGCGATGCGGCGGCCGCCTGTCGCCGGCTGGCTGGCGCCGAGGACCGCGATGGCGGCGCGCAGCGAGCTGGGGTTGGCGTTGTAGCTGTCGTCGATCAGCTCGAAGCTGCCGCCGTCGGGCAGGGCGATCGCGTCCCGGGCGCCGCGGCCCTTGAGCGGCGCGAGCCTGGCCAGCTCGAGCAGCGCCTTGCCCAGATCCGCGCCGGCCGCTTCGACGGCGCCCAGCACAGCCAGGGAGTTCATCACCGAATGACGGCCGGGCAGGCCGAGGCTGTAGTCGACGCGCCGGCCGAAGATCTCGGCCCGAACCTGGCTGGAGCGCTCGCCGAGCTCGCAGGACTCCAGGCGCAGCTCGGCGCCCGCCGCGCTTCCGAAGCCGATGACCCGGCCCACGCCCGCGGCCTGGGCCTTGCCGGCGAGATGGTCGTAGAAGGCGTTGTCGCGGTTGAGGACCGCGGTGCCGTCGGCACCCATGGACTCGAAGATCTCGGCCTTGGCGTCGGCGATGGCTTCGACCGAGGGGAAGTACTCCAGGTGCACCGGCTCGATGGTCGTGATGATCGCGACGTGCGGGCGCAGGACCGCGGTCAGGGCCGAGATCTCGCCGGCGTGGTTCATGCCGACCTCGAAGACCCCGTAGGCGGACTCGGGCGCCATGCGGGCCAGAGACAGGGGCACGCCCCAGTGGTTGTTGAAGCTGGCGACGCTGGCCGCGGTCGGGCCCTGGGCGGCGAGGCAGGCTTTGAGTGCCTCCTTGGTGCCGGTCTTGCCGCAGCTGCCGGTGACGCCGATGAAGCGCGCCTGGCTGCGGGTCCGGGCCGCCTGGCCCAGGGCGGTCAGCGCCTCCAGGGTGTCGCCGACCAGCAGCAGCGGCGCATCGGCCGGAAGGCCCTCGGGAGCTTTGGAGACCATGGCCGCGGCGGCGCCCTGGCCGAGGGCGTCGGCGACGAAGTCGTGGCCGTCGAAGCTGGGCCCCTTCAAGGCGATGAAGAGGTCGCCGACGGCCACGGCCCGGCTGTCGATCGAGACGCCCGCGGCCGCCCAGTCGCCCTGGGCCCGGCCGCCGGTCGCCAGCGCGGCCTCCTTCGCGGTCCAGAGCTCGGCAGTCATCCAGCACCACCCGCCAGGCCGGCGATCGCGGTCCGCGCCGCCTCGCAGTCATCGAAGGGCAGGACCCGGTCGCCAACGGTCTGGCCGGTCTCGTGGCCCTTGCCGGCGATCAGCAGCAGGTCGCCGGCCTCCAGCCGGGCGACGGCATCGCGGATCGCCTGGCCCCGGTCGCCGGACTCGGCGGCCTCCGGAACGGCGGCCAGGATCGCCCGGCGGATCGCCGCCGGGTCCTCGCTGCGCGGGTTGTCGTCGGTGACGATGGCCAGGTCGGCGTGCTCGGCCGCCGCGGCGCCCATCATCGGCCGCTTGCCGGGGTCGCGGTCGCCGCCGGCACCGAAGACCACGATCAGCCGGCCTCGGCAATGCGGGCGCAGGGCCTGCAGCGCGCTCGCCAGGGCGTCGGGCGTATGGGCGTAGTCGACGTAGACCTGGCCGCCGCGCGGGGTTACGCCGACCTTCTCCAGCCGGCCGTGGACCGGGCACAGCCTCTCGAGCGCCGCCAAGGCCCCCTCGGGCCCGACGCCGGTCGCGACCGCCAGGCCGAGCGCGGCCAGGGCGTTGTGGGCCTGGAAGGCGCCGGCAAGCGGCAGGCGCAGACTGCGGCGCTTGCCGAAGGCCTCGAGGTCCAGGATCTGGCTTTCGGCCTCGGGCGCGACGTCGTGCAGCCGGATATCCTTGCCCTGGCGGCCGTAGGTCAGAACGTGGCAGCGCCGGGCCTCGGCCGCCTGCGCGAAGTGGCCGCTCTCCGGCGCGTCGGCGTTGAGGACCGCCGTGCCGCCGCCGCCGGAGACCAGCAGGTCGGCGAAGAGCCGCTGCTTGGACTCGCGATAGCTGGTCATGTCGCCGTGATAGTCGAGATGATCGCGCGACAGGTTGGTAAAGGCCGCCGCGGTGACCCTCAGGCCGTCGAGCCGGAACTGGTCGAGTCCGTGGCTCGAGGCCTCGATCGCCAGGTGGTCGTAGCCGGCCCGGGCCAGGTCCGACAGGCAGTGGTGCAGGGCGACCGGATCGGGCGTGGTCAGGCTGCCCGGACCCTCCATCACCGGCGGCTCCAGGCCCAGCGTGCCGAGACTTGCGGCGCGCTGGCCGTCGGCCTCCCAGATCTGCCGGGTGAAGCTGGCCACCGAAGTCTTGCCGTTGGTCCCGGTCACGGCGGCGATGTTGGCCGGCTGCTCGGCGAAGAAGCGGGCCGCGATCAGCGCCAGGCGCCGCCGCGGGTTCTCATCGGTGAGCAGCGCGACCGGCCGCTTCGGGGCTTTGAGCCGGGTCCCCAAAGGCGCCAGGACCGCGGCTGCGCCGTGGTCCAGAGCATCGTCGATGAAGGCCCGGCCGTCCTGCCGGGTCCCGGGGAGGGCGGCGAAGAGGTAACCGTCTTCAACCTGCCTGCTGTCGGCTGTCAGGCCGCGGATTTCGATGTCTGTAAGCTTAGCGCCTGCGGCCATTTCACAGGTTGTTCCTTCTGCCAAGTCACTCAAACGCAAAGGCAAAACCCTCTGCCGACGCCTGGACCATCAGATCCGTGGTTTCCCCCTCTTCCTCGCTTCGCACGGGCAAAGGCTTGATGCCGACCAGCGGGGCGATCCGCTCGACCACCCGGCCCACGGCCGGGGCGGCGACCCAGCCGCCGGTGGCATAGCCGTAGCTCTCCTTCTGTCCCTTCGGCTCGTCGACCATCGCGAAGATCACGTAGCGCGGCGCGTGCATCGGAAAGGCGCCGACGAAGGACGCGATCCTGGAGCCGCGGCTGTAGCGGCCGTCCCGCAGCTTGTCCGCGGTGCCGGTCTTGCCGCCGACCAGGTAGCCCGGGGCTGCGGCCTTGCCGCCGGTGCCCTGGAGCACGACCTGGCGCATCAGCCAGCGCATCTTCTGCGAAGTTGCGGTGCTCAGCACCCGACGGCCTCCTTCGGGCGCGCCCGCGGGCCGCTTCAGCAGGGTCGCGGGGCGCAGCTCACCGCCGTTCACCACGGAGGCGACGGCGCTGGTCAACTGCACGGGAGAGACCGCCATCCCGTGTCCGAAAGAGATAGTCATCGTGTTGATCTCGCGCCAGGGCGAGGGCAGCATCGGCGCGCCGACCTCGGGCAGCTCGATTGCGGCCGGGGTCATCAGGCCGAGGGAGTCGAGGAATCCCTGCTGCGCTTCGGTGCCGGTCTCCATGGCCATGTGCACGGTGCCGATGTTGCTGGAGTAGACGAAGATCTCCGGGATCGACAGCCAGCGGTTCTTCGGCTTGTAGTCGCGGATCGTGTGGCGCGCGACCCGGATCGGCTTGCTGGTGTCGAAGCCGTCGGCCAGGGTCACCGTGCCGCTCTCCAGGGCGAGCGCAGTGGTGAAGATCTTGAAGACCGAGCCCATCTCGTAGACGCCCAGGGCGGCGCGGTTGAAGCGGGCCTCTTCGTTCGCCTTGCCGGCCTGCTCGGGCTCGAAGGTCGGCAGCGAGGACATCGCCAGGACCTCGCCGCTCTCGGCGTCGAGGATCATGCCGGCCGCGCCGATCGCCTCGAAGGCGGTCATGGCGCCGTGCAGCTCCTCGCTCAGGATGTGCTGAAGGCGCAGGTCGATGCTCAGGGACAGCGGCTCGGCGGCGCCGCGCAGGCGGCCGTTGAAGCGCTTCTCCAGGCCGGCGATCCCCTTGTTGTCCACGTCGACCAGGCCCAGGACGTGGGTCAGCAGCTCACCGTGCGGGTAGACCCGCTGCTCTTCCCGCTTGAAGTCGAGACCGGGCACGCCGAGGCGGTTGACCTCGTAGTGCTCGCGCGGCGAGAGGTTGCGTTTGAGCCAGACGAAGGAGCGGTCGCTGCGCAGCTTGCCGGCCAGGACCACCGGGTTGACGTCTGCAAGGATGCTGGCCAAGGCGGCCGCGGTGCCCTCGGGGTCGCGGACCTGGCGCGGGTTGGCGTAGAGCGAAGCGGTCGGCAGGCTGGTGGCCAGGACGATGCCGTTGCGGTCGACGATGTCGGCCCGGTCGGTCACCAGGGTCTTGCGCCCGGCCTCGGCCGCCAGGCGCGGCTCGTTGCCGTCGCGCAGCAGGGCGAGGTCGACGACCCGCAGGCCGATCACGCCGAAGGCCAGGCAGAACAGCAGCCCGACGGCGATCAGCCGGGTGCGTCCGGCCTCCAGGGCCTGCGAGGTCGTGCCGTCGAGCAGAACCAGGTCGACCGGCGCGACCTCGCGCTCGGCGGCCCGGGGCCGGCGGGGCCGGCGCGGGGAGGGGATGCGACGGCTCATTGCAGGCGCTCCGCGTTGACGAGTTTCCGGGGCGGTTGCGGCTTGACGCCGGGGACCGGCCGCGTCGGCACGGCCTCGATCTCGACGATCTGTGCGGTGCTCAGCGGCTGAAGCCGCAGGTGCCGCTCGGCCAGGTCGGCGATCCGCGCCGGCCGGTTCAGGTAGCTCCATTCGGCGTTGAGCACGTGGACCGCCCTCTGGTCGGCGACGATCTGCCGACTGACCAGCTGCAGCTCGCGCTCCAGCCGCTGCACCTCGTGCTTGAGCCCGAAGAGCACGACCGCGATCATCGCGGCGCTGAAAATCCAAAGAACGGCGGCCAGCCGACTCACGAGTCGCCTCCTGAGGCGGCCGGCCGCCAAGCATCTGCCGACGTACGACGGGCGGCGCGCAACCGGGCAGAGCGCGCCCTGGGGTTGACGGAGATTTCCGTCGCCGTCGGCTTCCGGGCCCCTTTGAGGAGGAGCTCAAAGGTGGGAGCCCGGTCAACCTGCGTAGTGGCGGGCAGGTGACGGGAGGTCCTGGGGAGGGCCCCGCTCCGCGTGCGCAGGAAGCTCTTGACCTTGCGGTCTTCAAGGGAATGGAAAGCGACCACGGCCAGGCGCCCGCCGGGGGCGAGCAGCCGCTCGGCCGCGGCCAGGCCGGCGTCGATCTCCGCCAGCTCGTCGTTGACGGCGATCCGCAGGGCCTGGAAGGTCCGGGTCGCCGGATGGATGGTCTCGCCCCTTGGCCTCACGTGGGGCCTCACCGCCGCGCCGACGATCTCGGCCAGCTGCAGGGTGCGTTCGATCCGCGCGCTGCGGCGCGCCTCGACGATGGCACGGGCGATGCGGCGGGAGCGGCGCTCCTCGCCGTAGCGGTAAATGATGTCGGCCAGCTCCGCTTCCGGGCAGCCGTTGACCAGGTCGGCCGCGCTCGGGCCCTGGCCGCCCATGCGCATGTCCAAGGGGCCGTCGGCGCGGAAGGAGAAGCCGCGCTCCGGCCGGTCCAGCTGCATGGAGGAGACGCCGAGGTCCAGGGCCACGCCGTCGATGGGCCGTGCCGTGACCAGCTCGTCCATCTCGCTGAAGCGCCCTTCGACCAGGGTCAGGCGGCCGGCGTAGCCTTCGGCCAGGGGCCGGCCTTCGGCGATCGCCTCGGGATCGCGGTCCAGGCCCCAGACCGCGCAGTCGGCGGCCTCCAGGATGGCGCGGCTGTAGCCGCCGGCGCCGAAGGTCGCGTCGACGTAGATCGCGCCGTCGCGCGGCGCCAGCGCCTCCAGCACCTCGTTCAGAAGAACGGGGACGTGCCCGCCGGGGGCGCCCGTCGACTCCTGGCGCGGGGCGGTCATCGGCCACCTCCGCCCGGCCGCAGCGGCAGGGTCAGGCCTTGGCTGCGGGCCCGTTCGCGGGCCGCGTCCTTGTGCTCGTCCAGGCGCCCGGGCTCCCAGATCTGGAAGATCGGGCCCTTGCCGACGAAGGCCGCCCGGTCCGTGATGCCGGCATGCTCGGCCAGCTCCGCCGGCATCATGATCCGGCCGTCGCCGTCCAGCGCCAGCTGATGGGAATCCGCGAAGATCGTGGTCGCCAGGTCGTCGTGGGTCTCGGAGAAGAGATCCATGTCCGAGACGCTCTCGTTCAGGCGCTGCATGAAGTCCATGCCACAGGCCTCGATCGCCGGCGCCCGGTAGGAGCGGAAGGCGATGATCCCGTGGAAGGCCTGGCCCTGGAGCGCAGAACGGAAGGTCGCCGGGACGGAGACCCGTCCCTTGCGGTCGACCTTGTTCTCGAAGGTGCCAATAAACACCGACACTCGCGTCCCCTGGCTTTGCGGCCCGGCCCCACATTCCCGAATCGGACCTTCGATTACGCATGGGTATCCATCGTCCTACAGCGGGAGATCATGGGATATCATGGGATCTCATGGGTGTCAACGGGACCGGAAGTAAAAGTCTTAAGTTAAGAAATGATTAACCAGGGCTTCTTGAGGCCGCGGCCATGTAAATTCGGAAGCTGATTTCCCGCCTTGCAGTCATCCTATAAGTTGAGAATGCGGCTAAGGTCTGTTCACTATATGTTCCAAGCGTGACAATCAGGAGGAGGTCCCGGGGCGGGGCCTGCCGAGAGGCAGCGATACTTGGGGCTCGGTCACACAGCCGCCGCGTGCGCGCCGGGCGGCGGGTCGGGCGAAGCCGGAAACAGAAAAGGGATCAGACGGCCTGTAAGCCGGGTTCTGTCCCTCGGCGCGCCGCGGGGGCGCGTTGAGGGGATGGCCATTCCTCTGGGACGCCCGTCGCCGGACGCCTCGCGCGACCTACCCGGACGGCGACGCGGAAACCCGCCCGGCCCGCCTTGCGGCGAGCCTGCCGTCCCTATGCGGTCTTGCTCCCGGTGGGGTTTACCGTGCCGCGCCCGTTGCCGGGCGCGCGGTGCGCTCTTACCGCACCCTTTCACCCTTGCCGGCCCGGGGGCCGGCGGTTTGCTTTCTGTGGCACTTTCCCTGGGGTCGCCCCCGCCGGGCGTTACCCGGCACCGTGTTTCCGTGGAGCCCGGACTTTCCTCCCCCGGAACCGCCGAAGCGGCCCGAAGGCAGCCATCCGGCCGTCTGACCCTGTCTTCTAGGTATGCCCAGGGCTCTCTCGGGTCAAGCGAGGCGGCCCACCAGGGCGAGCAGGCGCGCGGCGGTCTCGGCGTCGGCTTTGCCGGTGACCGCGGACGGCCGGAAGTGGCGCTGGAAGGCGCGGAGCACGGCCGTCGGGTCCGCGTCCAGGTAGCCGTAGCCGAAGCGGGCCAGAGCGGCGCGGACCTCGGCCTCGGCCGGGGCCTCGGCCAGAGGGGGCGGGTCGTTCGGCCAGACGCCGATGCCGGCCGCCGCCAAGCGCGGCCAGTCGAAGAGCTCGCCCGGGTCCTCCTTGCGCAGCGGCGCGACGTCGGAATGGCCCAGGACCCGCGCGGGCGGGATCGGGTGGCGGTCCAGGATCTCGCCGGCCAGCGCGATCAGCCGCGCCATCTGCGGCTCGGGGAAGGCGCGATAGCCGAACTCGTGGCCCGGATTGACCAGCTCGATGCCGATCGAGCGGCTGTTGATATCGCTTTCCCCGCCCCAGAGCGCCCGGCCGGCGTGCCAGGCCCGGCGCCCCTCCGGCACCAGGATGTAGAGCGTGCCGTCCTCGTCGATGCAGTAGTGGGCGCTGACCTCGGCCGCCGGATCGCACATCCTCTCGAGCGCCGCCTCGGCGCTCTCCATGCCGGTGTAGTGCAGCAGCAGGATGTCCACCGCCTGGCCCTCCGGCCGGGCGTTGTGGTTGGGGGAGGGTCGTTCCACGGTGGTCATTCCTACAACCTTTCCGTTTCCGGTGCCGTGGTGCGCGGGCGGCGCAGCACGATGATGCCGACGCCCAGCACGGTCATGGCCCCGCCCAGCGCCATGGGCAGGGTCAGCGTCTCGTCGAGGAAGACGACCGAGGCGACCACGGCGAAAGGCGGCACCAGAAGGGTGAAGGGCATGGCCTGGTTGACCTCGTAGCGCTGCAGCAGCCAGTACCAGAGGCCGTAGCCCAGGACCACCACGAAGGCTGCCTGGTAGGCCACCGAGCCGAAGGCGCGCCAGTCGGCTGCGGCCAGGGCCTCGAGCTGGCCCGTCTCCAGCACGAAGGACGCCGCCAGGAGCTGGGGCGTGGCGAAGGCGGCGGTCCAGGCGATCAGCATCATGCCGTCGACCTGGCCCAGCAGCTTGACCTGGAGGTTGGCGATCGACCACATCGCCGCCGCGGCCAGGACCAGGCCGAGGGCCAGGTACTGGCCCTGCAGCCGCGGCTCGCCGGCGATGAAGGCGACGCCGCCGAAGGCGATGGCCATGCCCAGGCCCCGGCGCCAGCCCAGGCGGTCGCGCAGGAAGATCGCCGCCAGGATCGAGGCGAAGGGCACCTGGAGCTGGATCGCGATGGCCGCGGTCGCCGCGTCCAGGCGGCTGAGGCCGGTGAACATCAGGGCGAAGTGCAGCAGGCCCAGGGTCACCGAGATCAGAAAGACGTCGCGCCACTGCCCGCGCGGCGGCCGGACGAAGGGCAGCAGCATCACGGCGACCAGGGCGAAGCGCAGCGCCATCAGAAGCATCGGCGGCAGCTGCGCCAGGCCGACCTTGGCGATCGGGAAGTTCAGCGCCCAGACGAACATCACGAGGACGTAGAGCGCGACGTGCAGCGGCCTGATCGCGAAGGACACTAGGCGGCGGCCTGCGAAAACCCGGCGGCCCGGCGCTCGGTCCGGATCAATTCAGGCCCCGGTCCTTGGCGATCCGGTCGTAGGCGGCGTTGATCTTGGCCAGCTTCTCGTTGGCCAGGTCGATGAACTCCTGGGGCATGCCCTGGGCGATCAGGCGGTCCGGATGGTTCTCGCGGACCAGGGCACGGTAGGCGGTCTTGATCTCGTCATCGCCGGCGTCCGGCGCAACGCCGAGCAGGTTGAAGGGGTCCTCCTCGGCCTTGCCGAGGTTGGCCGCCCGCAGGCGATCCCAGGCGCGCTTGTCCAGGCCGAAGATCTCGGCGACCCGGTGCAGGTAGTCGATCTCCGGCTCGGCGATGCGGCCGTCGGCCCGAGCGATGTGGAACAGGCCGTCGAGCAGCTCCTCGAGCACCGCCGGGTTGTCGCGGAACATGCGGGCGATCTGCTTGGCGTAGGGCTCGAAGCCGCGGGCATCCCGGCGCGCCTGGTTGAACAGCCGGCCGACGTTCTTCAGCTCGTCCTGGGGGACGTGGAAGACCTCGCGGAAGGCGCGGACTTCGTCCTCGGTCACCCGGCCGTCGGCCTTGGCCATCTTGGCGCCCAGCACGATGACCCCGATGGTGAAGGCGATGCGCTTGGTCGCGTCGCCCGGCTCGCCGTCCTCGCCGGCTTCGCGGATCGACTGGCTCATCTTGTCGACCGCATGCCCGGCCACCGCACCCAGCAGTGCGCCCAGCGGTCCGCCGAGGGCGAGACCGACGCCGCCGCCCAGCAGTTTGCCCCAAATGCTCACGGTGCTGTCGAGTCCTGACAGGCCGCTCAGGCGGCCGGTTTCCCCCCGCTTATTCCATGGCGCGCGGACGGCCGCAAGGGCGGTGCGCGAAACCCGCAGGGGATCGAGAGCTTCGGATCAGCCGGTGGAAGATCCGGAGGCGCTCTTCGACCGCGCCGGGGCCAGGCGGCCGAGGCCGGGCAGCTTGAGCCCGAGGTCGAGCGGATCGATGCCCAGGGTCAGGCCCAGGACGTGCAGCTCCAGGCCTTCCTCCCAGGCCGCCAGGCCGCCGAGCAGGCCGAGCAGCGAGATCTGGACACCGGTGCCGCTGGGGCTGAGCGCGGCGAAGCGGGTGGTGCCTAGGTAGTCCTTGCCGACCGCGGTCGGCGGCAGCTCGAGGCCCAGCTCCGGGACCTCGCGGGCGATCCAGGCGGTGAAGGTGTTGGAGTTCGGCCCCGGCCAGGTGCGGTATTCGGCCTTGAAAGGGTAGGACCGAACGGCGGCCTCGATGCGCCCGATTACGGCCTCGGCGGCCGCGCCGCGCAGGTCCCGGTAGATCTCGGGCCGGGCGCCGAACCAGTGGCGGTCGGGCACGCCCTGGCGGCTGACCACCGGCGAGCCGCCGTGGAAGAAGCGCCAGCCGATCACCTCGTGGGTCGTGTAGACCGGCGCGCCGGCCCGCTTGACCGCGACCCAGGTGTGCACGGCGAAGGCGCCGCGCCAGCCGAAGGCGCGGGCCCCGTAGACCTGGACCACGGCCTCGGGCGTGTTTGCCGGGTCCGGCGCCACCCCGGCCGGCTCGCGGCTTGCCGTGCTCCAGTCGCCGGAGACGTCCACCATGCCGGTCACCGCCGCCAAAAGGGGGCCGCCGAGCAGGATTGCAAGAAGCAAGAGTGAGCCGAGAAGCACGCGCCGGATCCGCATATTGGACAGTCTATCCCAGATCGTGACGGGGCGGCGGTTCAAAAAGGCCAAAATTGCGGCGCCGCTGGAGTTGACAATTTATCGGTAAAATGCCAACGTATCGCCAATATCGGCGCCGGAGCTTCGCGCGGTCCCGCGAGGGCGCCATTGGAGATACCAGGGCAGGGGCGTGACGTGACGGCAGGCGACTGGCAGTTCTGGATCGACCGGGGCGGGACCTTCACCGACGTCGTGGCGCGGCGGCCCGACGGCGCCCTGCTGACCCACAAGCTCCTGTCGGAGAACCCGGAACTCTACGCCGACGCCGCCCTTCAGGGAATCCGGGACCTGCTCGGCCTGGCGCCGGGCGCGGAAATCCCGGCCGCGGCCATCGGGGCGGTCAAGATGGGCACCACGGTGGCGACCAACGCCCTGCTCGAGCGCAAGGGCGAGCGGGTGGTCCTGCTGATCACCGAGGGCTTCCACGACGCCTTGCGGATCGCCTACCAGAACCGGCCCCGGCTCTTCGCCCGCCGGATCGAGCTGCCGGAGCTGCTCTACGAGCGGGTGATCGAGGTCGAGGAACGGCTTAGCGCCCAGGGCGAGGTGCTGCGGCCGCTCGACCTGGACGCGGTCCGCCGGGACCTGGAGGCTGCCTACGCCCAGGGCCTGCGAGCCGCCGCCATCGTCTTGATGCACGGCTACCGCTTCCACGACCACGAGAGCCGGGTCGCCGAGCTGGCCGCGGAGATCGGCTTCACCCAGATCTCGGTCAGCCACCGGGTCAGCCCGCTGATGAAGCTGGTCTCGCGCGGCGACACCACGGTGGTCGACGCCTACCTCTCGCCGATCCTGCGCCGCTACATCGACCGGGTCGCCAGCGAGCTGGGCGACACCCGCCTGATGTTCATGCAGTCCAACGGCGGCCTGACCGATTCCCGCCTGTTCCAAGGCAAGGACTCGATCCTTTCCGGCCCGGCCGGCGGCATCGTCGGCGCCGTACGTTCGGCGGCCATGGGCGGCTTCGACAAGCTGATCTCCTTCGACATGGGCGGCACCTCCACCGATGTCGCGCACTTCGACGGGGAGTACGAACGCGCCTTCGAAACCCAGGTCGCAGGCGTACGCATGCGGGCCCCGATGATGCAGATCCATACGGTTGCGGCCGGCGGCGGCTCGATCCTGCACTTCGACGGCGCGCGCTACCGGGTCGGCCCGGACTCGGCCGGGGCCAAGCCCGGACCCGCCTGCTACCGCCGCGGCGGGCCGCTCGCCGTGACCGATGCCAACGTGATGCTGGGCCGGATCGTCCCGGATTTCTTCCCGGCGGTCTTCGGCCCCGCCGGCAATCAGCCCCTGGATGCCGCGGTCGTAAGGGAAGGCTTTTCCGCCCTTTCCGTACGTATCGAGCAAGAAACCGGCGATACACGTACGGCTGAGCAGGTCGCTGACGGCTTCCGCCGCATCGCGATCGAGAACATGGCCAACGCGATCAAGAAGATCTCGATCGAGCGCGGCTACGACGTCACCGAGTACGTGCTCAACTGCTTCGGCGGCGCCGGCGGCCAGCACGCCTGCGACATCGCCGACACCCTGGGCATGACCCGGATCTTCCTGCACCCCTTCGCCGGCGTGCTCTCGGCCTACGGCATGGGCCTCGCCGACGTGCGGGCGATGCGCGAGGCGGCCGTCGAAGCCGAATTGGGTGACGCGCTGTTGACCAAGCTGGACGATCGGCTCGAGGCCCTGGCCGCCGAGGCGCGCAAGGAACTGCGGCGCCAGGACATCGCCGGGGCCCGGATCTCGGTGCTCAAGAAAGTTCACCTGCGCTACGTAGGCACCGATTCCGCCATGATCGTCGACTTCGGTCCGCGCCCGGCGGTGATCGAGGCCTTCGAAGCGGCTCATCAGCAGCGCTACGGCTTCTTCATGCCGGAGAAGGGCCACATCGTCGAGGCGATCTCGGTCGAGGCCATCGGCGCGACCGACGCTGCCGACGACCCGCGGCTGGAGGCCCCGGCAGGCCGCGCCGCACCCCGGCCCAAGGCGACGACCCGGATGTTCGCCCGCGAGGCCTGGTACGAGACGCCGGTCTTCGAGCGCGCCGAGCTGGCGCCGGGGGACCGCCTCGACGGCCCGGCGATCCTGCTGGAGTCGGGCAGCACCACGGTGGTCGACCCGGGCTGGCAGGCCCGCCTCACCGCGCGCAACCACCTGGTCATGGAGCGGGTCGTGCCGCTGGAGCGGGCCCACGCCGTGGGCACCCAGGCAGACCCGGTGATGCTGGAGATCTTCAACAACCTCTTCATGTCGATCGCCGAGCAGATGGGCTCGACCCTGGAGAAGACCGCCTACTCGGTGAACATCAAGGAGCGGCTGGACTTTTCCTGCGCGGTCTTCGACGCCGGCGGCAACCTGGTCGCCAACGCGCCGCACATGCCGGTCCACCTGGGCTCGATGAGCGAGAGCGTCCGCGCCGTGATCCGCCAGAACCGGGGCAAGCTCCAGCCCGGCGAGGTCTACGTCCTCAACGCGCCCTACAACGGCGGCACCCACCTGCCCGACATCACCGTGATCACCCCGGTCTTCGACGCCGAGGGCCGCGAGATCCTGTTCTACGTCGGCAGCCGCGGCCACCACGCCGATATCGGCGGCACCACGCCCGGCTCGATGCCGCCGGACAGCCGCACGGTCGAGGAGGAGGGCGTGCTGATCGACAACTTCCGCCTGGTCGCCGAGGGCCGCTTCCGCGAGGCCGAGATGCGGGCGCTTTTGGCTTCCGGCCCCTTTCCGGCGCGCAACCCGGACCAGAACATCGCCGACCTCAAGGCCCAGATCGCCGCCAACGAGAAGGGCGTCCAGGAGCTGCGCAAGATGGTCGCGCACTTCGGGCTGGAGGTCGTGCAGGCCTACATGATCCACGTCCAGGACAACGCCGAGGAGCAGGTCCGCCGGGTGCTCGACCGGCTCGCCGACGGCCACTTCGTCTATCCCATGGACAACGGCAGCCGGATCGAGGTCGCGGTCACGGTCGACAAGCCGGCGCGCCGCGCCCGGATCGACTTCACCGGGACCAGCGCGCAGCTGGAGAGCAACTTCAACGCGCCCTCGGCGGTCTGCCGCGCGGCGGTGCTCTACGTCTTCCGGACCCTGGTCGACGACGAGATCCCGATGAACGAGGGCTGCCTCAAGCCGCTGGACATCGTGATCCCCGAGGGCTCGATGCTGAAGCCCGACTATCCGGCCGCCGTGGTCGCCGGCAACGTCGAGACCAGCCAGGCGATCACCGACTGCCTCTTCGGCGCCACCGGCGTGCTGGCCGGGGCCCAGGGCACCATGAACAACCTGACCTTCGGCAACGACCGGCACCAGTACTACGAGACCATTGCCGGCGGCTCCGGCGCCGGGCCGGACTTCGACGGCACCGATGCCATCCACACCCACATGACCAACTCGCGCCTGACCGATCCGGAGGTGCTGGAGTGGCGCTTTCCGGTGGTCCTGGAATCCTTCGCCATCCGCCGCGGCTCCGGCGGCAAGGGCCGGCAGCGCGGCGGCGACGGCACGGTCCGCCGCCTGCGCTTCCTGGAGGACATGACGGTCTCGATCCTCTCCAATCACCGCAAGGTGCCGAACTTCGGGATCGACGGCGGCGAGCCGGGCGCCCTGGGCCGCAACTGGGTGGAGCGGCGCGACGGCGGCCGCGAGGTACTCACCGGCACCGACCGCGCCGAGCTGCAGCCGGGCGACGTCTTCGTCATCGAGACCCCCGGCGGCGGCGGCTTCGGCCCACCGGACACGGCCCGGGAGGCGGCGGAATGATCGTGCCCCTCCTTCCCGACGACCCAGCGTGGTGGTCCCCCCGACCCCGGCCCTCCCCCTTCAGGGGGGAGGAAGAAAGGATCGTGCCGCTGCGGCAACCCCTCCCCCCTGAAGGGGGAGGGCCGGGATGGGGGGGAACTCCCCGCCGCGCCCGACTTCGAGGATCGACCCCATGACCGCCCCCGCGTCCGGCCGGCCGATCGTCTCCTCGGCGCATCTGGTCTCCGAGGCCTCGCCCGAGCTCAGCGAGTTCGAGTTCGGGCTGATCATCGCGGGGCACGCCTTCAACCGCTGGATCGTGCGCTGCATGGCCGCGGCAGGCCTCAAGGACCTGGGCGCCCTCGACGTCCTAGTGCTGCACTGGGTCAACCACCGGGGCCGCGAGAAGAAGCTGGCGGACATCTGCCTGGCCCTGAACGTCGAGGACAGCCACCTGGTGACCTACGCGCTGAAGAAGCTCTCCAAGCTCGGCCTGATCGAGCGGCGGCGCCGCGGCAAGGAGATCTTTTTCTCGACCAGCGAGGCGGGGCAGGCGGCCTGCGCGGGCTACCGCGAGGTCCGCGAGGCCTGCCTGATCGCCGCCCTCGACCCCTTTACCGGCGGCCGGGTCGAGGCCCTGAACCCCGAGATCGGCAAGGCGGCCGAGCTCCTGCGCGCGCTTTCCGGGCTCTACGACCAGGCCGCGCGGGCGGCGACCTCGCTGTGAGGGTGCGACACCGTGTCCTTTCGCCTCGGCGTCGTTCAGCTCAACACGCGCTTCCCGCGGCTTCCGGGCGACATCGGCAATCCGCAGAGCTTTCCCTTTCCCGTGGTCTATCGCCGGGTTGAGGCGGCGACGGTGGCGGCCGTGGTGCGCGAAGGCGCGGCGGACGAGGCGGCCGCGCGGGCGCTGATCGGCGCGGCGCACGCCCTGGTGGAAAGCGACGGTGTGTCGCTGATCGCCACCAGCTGCGGTTTTCTCGGAGCCCTGCAGAGGCGCCTGGAGCAGGCCGTCTCCGTGCCGGTGATCGCCTCGGCCTTCGCGCTGCTGCCCTTCCTGCGGCAGGTCTACGGCGAAGCCGCGACGATCGGGGTGCTGACCTTCGACGCCCGGCGGCTGAGCGCCGCTCATTTCGGGCCCTGGTCGGATGCCGGCACTCTGGTCGAGGGGATCGAGGGCGGCGAGCTCCATCGGGTGATCGCCGGCGACCTGCCGGCGCTGGACCGGGAGGCGGCCGAGGACGAGGTCTGCGCCGCGGGCCGACGGCTCCTGGCGCGCGGCCCCGAGACGGCGGCGATCCTTCTGGAGTGCACCAACCTCTCGCCCTATTGCCGGGCGCTGGCGAAGGCGACCGGGCGGCCGGTCTACGACCTGAACCAGGCGATCGGCTGGATCGCGGCGGGCGCGTCATGACCGGCCGCGACCCGGGATCAGGTCTGAGGGCGACCAAGAATCAGCGGGTAATCTCGGCGGCCCGCGTTAGACTGCCGGTGCCGAGATACGAAGGCCGGCAGATCGTCCGGCGGCGCGGCACGCCCTCGAGGCGGCGGTGCTGAGCCGGGAGAAATCTGAACTGGACCCGAGAAGAAGCAGGGAGACAAAGGAATGACGCACTCGAGGACATCGCTCGCCGCCGCGGCGGCGGCGGCCGTCATGGCGGCCGGGCTCGCGACCGCGCAGGCCGGCGAGAAATGGGACATGCCGCTGGCCTACGCGGCGACCAACTATCACTCCGAGAACGCGACCGCCTTCGCCAAGGCGGTGACCGAGGCCTCTGGCGGCGAGCTGGAGATCGTCACCCATCCCAGCGGCTCGCTGTTCAAGGGCGGCGAGATCTTCCGCGCGGTCCGCACCGGCCAGGCACCGATCGGCGAGCGCTTGATCTCGGCCCTGGGCAACGAGGATCCGATTTTCGAGATCGACGCCCTGCCGTTCCTGGCGACCAGCTTCGACGATGCCCGGAAGCTTCACGAGGCCTCGAAGCCGGCCCTGGAGCAGGTCCTGGAGGCGAAGGGCGTCAAGCTGCTCTACGCCGTGCCCTGGCCGCCCCAGGGGCTCTACAACAAGAACCCGGTCGAAAGCGCGGCCGACATGAAGGGCGTCAAGTTCCGCGCCTACAACGCCGCAACCTCCCGCCTGGCCGAGCTGATGGGCGCGGTGCCGACCAAGATCGAGGCGGCGGAGCTGGTCCAGGCCTTCGCCACCGGCGTCGCCGACAGCATGATCTCGTCCGGATCGACCGGCTACGACCGCAAGATCTGGGAACACGTCAAGTACTGGTACGACGTCCAGGCCTGGCTGCCCAAGAACATGGTGGTGGTGAACCTGGAGGCCTGGAACGGCCTGAACGAAAAGACCCAGGGCGTCGTCACGAAGGCCGCCGCGGACGCCGAGGCGGCCGGCTGGGCCAAGGCGCAGGAGCTGGCCGACTGGTACAAGGAGCAGCTCGCCGCCAACGGCATGACCATCGAAGGCCCCAGCGACCAGCTTCGCGCCGACTTCATCAAGATCGGCGACCAGATGACGCAGGAGTGGCTCGAGCGGGCGGGCGGCGACGGCAAGTCCGTGATCGAGGCCTACAAGAAGATGTAACGCCGGCGCGCGTGGGTCCCGCTCCGGTCCGGCCGGCGCGGGGCCCGCACGCCTTCGCCGCCTTCAAGGGACCTTCCCCATGCGCATCCTTGCGGCCGTGGACCGGTGGCTCGACCGGTTCTACCTCTGGTGCGGCTACGCCGCGGCCCTGCTGCTGCTGGCCCTGGCGCTGCTGATCATCGCCAGCATCATCAGCCGCCTGATCGGCGCCTACGTGCCCGGCCTGACCGAGTACGCCGGCTACGCCATGGGCGGCGCGAGCTTCCTGGCGCTCGCCCACACCCTGCGCGCCGGCGGCCACATCCGGGTCGGCATCCTGCTGAACGCGGTCGGCGGCCGGGTCCGGCGCGGGGTCCAGCTCTGGTGCCTCGGCATGGGCGCGGTCCTGGCGGTCTACCTGGCCTGGTACCTGGTCCGCATGACCCACGTCTCCTGGAAGCTGGGCGACCGCAGCGAGGGTGACGACGCCCTGCTGCTCTGGATCCCGCAGACGCTGCTGTCCTTCGGGTCCGTCGTCCTCGCGATCTGCTTCGTCCACAGCCTGATCGTCTTCTTGGCTGGGCGTGAGGATCCGACGGTCGCCAAGGGCGGGATCGCGGAGGGCGAGGTATGAACGAGCTCACCCTGACGATCATCTTCATCGCGGTTCTGTTCTTCCTGCTCGGCTCCGGGATCTGGGTCGCGCTCTCCCTGACCGGCGTCGCCACCTTCGGCATGCTGCTCTTCACCACGCGGCCGGTGGGCGATGCCATGGCGACGACGATCTGGGCGGCCAGCTCCTCCTGGTCGCTGACCGCCCTGCCGCTGTTCATCTGGATGGGTGAGATCCTGTTCCGGACCCGGCTTTCGGAGAACCTCTTCAAGGGCCTGACGCCCTGGATGCAGCGCCTGCCGGGCGGCCTGCTGCACGTCAACATCGCCGGCTCGGCGATCTTCGCCGCGATCTCCGGCTCCTCGGCGGCGACCGTGGCGACGGTCGGCAAGATGTCGATCCCCGAGCTGCGCCGGCGCGCCTATCCCGAGCGCATGATCATCGGCACCCTGGCGGGCGCCGGGACCCTCGGGCTTTTGATCCCGCCCTCGATTACGCTGATCATCTACGGCGTCACGGTCAACGAATCCATCGCCAAGCTCTTCATCGCCGGGATCCTGCCCGGTATCTGCCTGGCCCTGATGTTCATGAGCTACGTCGTGCTCTGGTCGCTGTTCAGCGGCCACCGCGCGGAGCTCGAGACCCAGGCCTACACCCTGATCGCGAAGCTGCGCGCGGCGACCCAGTTGCTGCCGGTGATCCTTCTCATCCTCGCGGTCATGGGCTCGATCTACCTGGGCCTGGCGACGGCGACCGAGGCGGCGGTGCTCGGGGTCGTAGGTGCCCTGGTGCTGTCCGGCCTCCAGGGCTCGCTCAATCGGTCAAGCTTCACGGAATCCCTGCTCGGGGCGACGCGGACCTCGGCGATGATCGCCTTCATCCTGGCCGGCTCGGCCTTCCTGTCGTTGGCCATGGGCTTCACCGGCCTGCCGCGGGCGCTGGCGACCTGGATCGCCACCCTGGAGCTCTCGCCCTTCGCCCTGATCGCGGCGCTGACCGTGTTCTACATCGTGCTCGGCTGCTTTCTCGACGGCATCTCCGCCGTGGTGCTGACCATGGCGGTGATCGAGCCCATGGTGCGAGCGGCCGGCTTCGACATGATCTGGTTCGGCATCTACCTGATGATCGTGGTTGAGATGGCCCAGATCACCCCGCCGATCGGCTTCAACCTCTTCGTCCTGCAGGGCATGACCGGCAAGGACATGGGCTTTATCGCCCGGGCGGCGGTGCCCTTCTTCCTGATCATGGTCCTGGCGGTCGCGCTGCTGGTCCTGGTCCCCGACGTCGCCACCTGGCTGCCGGAGAACATGGCCAAGGGCCCATGACCACGGTGAGAAATGCGGGCTGGAGCGGGATGATTTGAAGTCGATTGGACTTCAACTCTGAATTCGGCTCTGCTTCAACAGTTTAGAGCACGATTCAGAAATGAGGTTGGTTCAACCTCATATCATCGTGCTCAAGGGCCGAGGCTGGCCTTACCCCGGCGGCACCGCTTTGGTATCATCCGGACGGTAAAGGAGGCGATACGTGAGCACCGAACCTGCTGTCAAGGATCCGGCGATCGAGGCCTTGCAAGCCCTTCTGGGGGAGCGGCTGTCGACTTCGGCCGCGGTGCGCGAGCACCACGGCAAGGACGTCTCCTACCACGCGGCCTATCCGCCCGAGGCGGTGGCCTTTGCGCAGTCGACAGAAGAGGTCGCCGAGATCGTCAAGGTCTGCGCGGCGCACGGCAAGCCGGTTATCGCTTACGGCACCGGCACCTCCCTGGAGGGCCATGTGGCGGCCCTCCGCGGCGGCGTCTGCATCGACCTCTCGGCGATGAACGAGGTTCTGGAGGTCAACGCCGAGGACCTGGACTGCCGGGTCCAGGCCTGCGTCACCCGCAAGCAGCTCAACGAGCATCTGCGCGACACCGGCCTGTTCTTCCCGATCGATCCCGGCGCCGACGCCTCCCTGGGCGGGATGGCCGCGACCCGGGCCTCGGGGACCAACGCGGTCCGCTATGGGACCATGCGTGAGAACGTCCTGGGGCTGACCGTCGTGCTGGCCGACGGCCGGATCATCCGGACCGGCGGGCGGGCGCGCAAGTCGGCGGCAGGCTACGACCTGACGCGCATCTTCGTGGGCTCCGAGGGCACCCTCGGGGTGATCACCGAAGTCCAGCTCCGGCTCTATGGCATCCCGGAGGCGACCTCGGCCGCGGTCTGCGCCTTCGAAGATCTCGAGGGCGCCGTGAACACGGTGATCCTGACCATCCAGAGCGGCATCCCGGTCGCCCGTATCGAGCTGCTCGACGAGGTCCAGATGGAGGCCTGCAGCCGCTATTCCGAGCTCGACCTGCCGGCCAAGCCGACACTTTTCTTCGAGTTCCACGGCAGCACCGCCGGGGTCCGGGAGCAGGCCGAGCAGGTCGGCGAGATCGCGGCCGAGTTCGGCGGCGGCGATTTCCGTTGGGCGACCAGGCAGGAGGAGCGGAGCAAGCTCTGGCAGGCCCGGCACGACGCCTACTACGCCGCGCTCGCGTTGCGCCCCGGGGCCCAGGGCTGGGCGACCGATGCCTGCGTGCCGATCTCCAGGCTGGCCGAATGCCTGCTGGAGACCCGGGCCGACATCGACGCCTCGGGCCTGATCGCGCCGATCGTGGGCCATGTCGGCGACGGCAACTTCCATCTGGTCTTCCTAATCGACCCCGACGACGCGGACGAGATGTCCCGCGCCAAGGAGGTCAACGACCGCATGATCATGCGGACGCTCGCCCTCGGCGGCACCTGCACCGGCGAGCACGGGATCGGCTACGGCAAGCTCGGCTTCCTGCAGGCCGAGCACGGCGAGGCGGTCGCCGTGATGCGCGCCGTCAAGCAGGCCCTGGACCCGGAGAACCTGATGAACCCGGGCAAGATCTTCAGCGCCTGAGGGGTCGCGCGACGGTCCTCGGGGAACGCCTTGCCAGGCTCTGTGGCTTGGGCCATAAACCACTGGCGCGCCGTTGAATTCGCTGGACCGGGCCCCGGTTCCTTGCGCTAGTCTTCCACTCCAAGAAGACCGCACGGCCGCCAAGAACGCTCGCGTGGGAACCGCTGCGGCTGCGGAACCCGGCGCGACGGTGGGGATGCGGCAGGCGCGGGCCGGGGCTGGGATCCTGGGCGCACGGGGTGGCGGGGAGAGCATCTGTGAAGTACGTCCTTTATGGCCTGCTGGGCTTGATCGTGCTCGCCGTCGCGGTGGTCCTGGTGGGTCCGGGCCTGATCAATTGGAACGCCCACAAGGCCGAGATCGCGACGCAGTTCGAGAAGGCGACCGGCCGGGCCCTCGCCATCGAGGGCGATATCAACCTGCAGATCGTCCCGACACCCAGCTTTTCGGCGGCCAATGTCCGCCTCGCGAACCTTCCCGGCGGCTCAGCGCAAGACATGGCGATCGTCAAGGCGCTGCAGGTGCGCGTCGAGCTGCTGCCGCTCCTGGGCGGCGATGTCCGGGTTCAAACGATCGAACTGGTCGAGCCGGTCATCCTGATGGAGGTCCTCGAGGACGGGCGTCGCAACTGGGAGATCGGCGGCGACGGCCAATCCGGCCCGGCCTCTGTCGAGGGCGCAGCCGCGCCGCGGCAGATCGGCGATTTCCCGATCGACGTCCGCTTCGACAGCTTCACGATAAGCGACGGGACGCTGATCTACCGCAACGACCCCGAGGGCATCGATGAGAAGATCGAGAAGGTCGACGTAGAGCTTGCGGCGGAATCCCTGCGCGGTCCGCTTCTGCTCGACGGTGAGATTCGCGTTCGCGGGATCGAGACCGGCGTCGAGCTGGCGATCGGCCGCTGGACCGAGGCCGGCGCGACGCCGTTGCGCCTGGCCCTGCGCCCACG
Source organism: Kiloniellales bacterium (assembly GCA_030066685.1). Classification (NCBI taxonomy): domain Bacteria; kingdom Pseudomonadati; phylum Pseudomonadota; class Alphaproteobacteria; order Rhodospirillales; species Kiloniellales bacterium. Next base: position 90,590 of record JASJBF010000038.1, read on the forward strand.
GGGGATCGAAGCGAAGGCAAGGTTTGCCGGCTCCCTGTCCCAGCACCCCGACACTGTCGCATTCCGGGGCAAGCTTCAGGCGGAGGGCAGCGACTTGGCCCAGACCGTGGCGGTCCTCGCCGGTCGGCCGGTCTCATCGCAGCCTTCGAATCTCGCCTTGCCATTCGTGGTCGAGACCGAGATCGCCGGCGAGCCGGAGGAGATTTCCGCCCAGAAGATCGCGATCACGCTGGGCGAGAGCTCGGCTAGCGGCGAGGGACTGCTGCGCCTGGGAGAAAAGCCCGAAGGCAAGCTGTCGGTCACGATCCCGCGCCTCGATCTCGATGCGCTCGCGCCGTCGGAGTCCGGGGTCGACGACGTCGACGTCGACGCGCCGGCGGCCGAGGGCGGGGCGGCCTCGGCCGCCTTTGGCCTTCCTGAGACCTTCGTGGCCCGGCTCGACCTCGGGATCGAAGCCCTGGTCTACCGGGAGCAGGTGGTTCGACAGGTCGCGGTCGCAGCCCGGATCGAGGATGGGACCTTCACAATCGATCAGGCGGCGGCCTTGCTGCCCGGCGGCGCGGCCGTCTCCCTGTCGGGCGGCTTCGAGCCCTCGGCGAAGGCGGCGCGCTTCGTCGGCCGGGTCGAGGCGGCGACCAGCAACCTGCGCAGCCAGCTCGCCTGGCTCGGCGTCGATGTCGAGGACCTGCCGGCCGACCGGCTGCGTCGAATGAACCTCAAGAGCGGCCTGGCGGCTTCGGCGAAGCGGGTCGACCTGACCGATCTGGACCTCACCCTCGACCTCAGCGAGATCAACGGTGGGGTTGTCGTCGCCCTGGGCAAGCGCCCGGCCTTCGGAATCGGACTTGCCGCGGACAAGCTTGACCTCGACGCCTATTTTCCCGCAGGCCCGACCGCGGCCGAGCCGGAGGGTGCAGACGCCACCGAAGGGGAGGCGGGAAGCTTCTGGGATCGTTTCGACGCGAACCTCAACGTTCAGGTCGGCGAGCTGACGGCGCGCGACGCCAACTACCGCGACGTCGCTCTGGCCGGAACCTTGCAGCAGGGCAAGCTGATGCTCAAGGAAGGCCGCATCGGCGACTTCGCCGGCAGTCGACTCGAGATCAAGGGCGCCTTCGAGAATCTCGACCAGTCGCCGAAGGCGGAGGTCGAGCTGAAGCTGGGCATCGGCGACCCGGCGCGCCTGGCCAAGGCCTTGGGCCTCGACCCGGAGCCCTACGCCAAGCTGGGCCCGAGCGAGGTCGCCGGCTCGCTGGCCGGCGACTTGACGGCCTTCGACCTCGACCTGACCCTCGAGAGCCTGGGCGGCAGGTTCGCGACGGAGGGCCGGGTGCAGCCTCTCGAGGGTGCCGGCAGCTTCGACGTCGCGGTCCGCGCCGAACATCGCAACCTGGCGTTTCTTCTGTCACGGCTCGCCGACCCGAGCCTCGAAGACCGGAACCTGGGCGGGCTCGACCTCGAGGCGAAGCTCGCCGGAAGCGCCGATGCCTTCAAGCTCGAAGATCTGAAGGGCCGGGTCGGCGAGAGCGCCGTCGAGGGCGGCGTTGCGGTCGAACTGGCCGGCGAGCGCCCCAAGATCGTCGCAGAGCTCGCCTCCGACAGCTTGCCGCTCGCCGCCCTTCTGGGCGCCGGATCCGGATCGACCGGCGGACCCTCGGGCGGCGAGTCCTCGGGCGGCAGCGACGGGCGCTGGTCGCGGACGCCGATCGACGTGGCGGGCCTGCTGGGCTTCGATGCCGAACTGACCCTGAAGGCCGGCGCCCTGGTGCTCGAAGACCTCCAGATCGAGCAAGCCGCGGTCGATGCCGAGCTCACGGACGGCATCCTGAACCTGAAGAGCCTCGCCGGCGGTTTTCTCGGCGGCAAGCTTACGGTGATCGGCAAGGCCGACCTGCGCGACGGGATCGAGCTCGGCGCCGGGATCTCCGCGGTCGACGTCGAGCTCAAGCCTCTGCTGCGCCAGAAGTTCGATTTCGATCGCGCCGCCGGGCCGGTGACCATGAACGCCGACCTGGTTTCCCGCGGGCGCAGCGAGCACGATCTGATCGCCGGCCTAGACGGCCAGGGCACGATCGAGGGCAAGGTTACGGTCACCGCGAAGCAAGAGGAACAAGTCGGTGCGGTCCTGCTCGGCGTCCTCGGGCAGGAGCTGCAGCAGATCCGGGGCGTCGCGGATGCCTCGATGCTGCTCCTGGGCGCCTTCGCCGGCAGGCCGGCCACGCTCGGCGGCAGCTTCGTCCTCGAGAACGGCGTCGCCACCACCCGGGACACGCAGCTGACCGGTCAAGGCGCGGTGGCGCGTCTGGCCGGGCAGGCCGATCTGGTGGAGTGGACACTGGACTCCGAGACCAAGGTCTTTCGCGACGCGGAGCCGGAGGACGCCTACCTGAGCGTCGGCCTGACCGGCGCCCTGGACGAGCCGAACGTCCGGGTCGGTGGCCAGGCCTTCCGGCGCCGCAGGGAGCCCGAGCCGGAACCGGCCCTGCCGGCCCCGGACCCCGCGGAGCCGGGCCTCGAAACACCCGATCCGGCCGATGAGGCCGCGCCCGAAGAGGCGACGCAGCCCGAGGCCGTCGCGCAGCCGGAATGGACGCCGCCGAAGGAGGACGAGGTGGCGCCGGCCGCCCCGCCGCCGCCTCAGGCCAAGCCGGAGCCGGTCAAGCCGGAAGACTTCATCAACCAGATCCTGGAGGGCCTGAAGAGCCCGCCGACCGAGTGAGCCCCAGCCCGGCCCCGCCGCGCAGGCGCTCCACCACGTAGACCCGCGCGGCGCTCGAAAGGTTGGTCTCCCGGGCCTCGTCGATCTCGGTCAGCAGCCGGTTGATCGACACGCCGTCTTCGCGCGCGAAGGCCGCCAGCATGTCCCAGAAGGCCTGCTCCAGGGACAGGCTGGTCCGGTGGCCGGCGATGGTGATCGACCGCTTGCGCGGCCGCGCTCCGCCGGTCATCGGGCGCGCGCCCGCGGCAGGCAGTCAGGCCTGGGCCTTGGGCCCCAGCATGTTCTCCGGGCGCACCCAGCCGTCGAACTGCTCGGCCGTCAGCAGGCCCAGCTCCACCGCCGCCGCTTTCAGCGTCTTGTCCTCGGCGTAGGCCTTCTTCGCGACCTTGGCCGCGTTGTCGTAGCCGATGTGCGGGTTGAGCGCCGTGACCAGCATCAGCGACTCCTCCATAAGGGCCTGGATGCGCGCGGTGTTGGGGGTGATGCCGGCGACGCAGTTCTCGTTGAAGCTGTCGCAGGCGTCGGCGATCAGCTTGGCCGACTGCAGCAGGCTGTAGATCAGCACCGGCTTGAAGACGTTGAGCTCGAAGTGGCCGTTTGAGCCGGCGATCGAGACCGTCACGTGGTTGCCCATGACCTGGGCGCAGACCATGGTCATGGCCTCGGCCTGGGTCGGGTTGACCTTGCCGGGCATGATCGAGGAGCCGGGCTCGTTGGCCGGCAGCAGCAGCTCGCCGATACCGCAGCGCGGCCCGGAGCCGAGCAGGCGGATGTCGTTGGCGATCTTCATCAAGGAGCAGGCCACCGTGTTGAGCGCGCCGGAGGCCTCGACGATGGCGTCGTGGGCGGCCAGCGCCTCGAACTTGTTGTCCGCGGTCCGGAAGTTCAGGCCGGTGATCTTGCAGACCTCCTCGGCGAAGCGCTCGGCGAAGCCGGCGGCCGCGTTGAGGCCGGTGCCGACCGCCGTGCCGCCTTGGGCCAACTGGGTCAGCCGCGGCACCGCCTCCTCGACCCGGCGAATGCCCAGCTCGATCTGCTTGGCGTAGCCCGAGAACTCCTGTCCCAGCGTCAGCGGCGTCGCGTCCATCAGGTGGGTGCGCCCGATCTTGATGATGTCGGCGAAGGCCGTGGCCTTGGCGTCGAGCGCGGCGTGCAGGCGGCCCAGGGCCGGCACGGTCTCCTCGACCAGCTGGCGCACCGCGGCGATGTGCATCGCGGTCGGGAAGGAGTCGTTGGAGGACTGGCCGCGGTTGCAGTGGTCGTTGGGATGGACCGGCTCCTTGCCGCCGCGCTGGCCGGTCAGGATCTCGTTGGCGCGCCCGGCGATGACCTCGTTGCTGTTCATGTTGGTCTGGGTGCCGGAGCCGGTCTGCCAGACGACCAGGGGGAAGTGATCCAGGTGCCGGCCCTCCACCACCTCCTCGGCGGCCTGGCAGATCGCGGCGCCGAGCTTCTCGTCGAGTTCGCCCAGCGCCATGTTGCTGCGCGCCGCGGCCAGCTTGAGTACGCCGAAAGCCTTGATCAGTTGCGGCGGCATGGTCTCGCCGCCGATCTTGAAGTTCTTGAGCGACCGCTGAGTCTGGGCGCCCCAGTAGCGGTCCGCCGGGACCGCGATCTCGCCCATGGAGTCGCTTTCCATCCGGGTCTCGTGCGCCATGACCTGATCCCTCCGTCAACGCCTGCCGGCCCGGGTTTTAGCACGCCGGGACGGGTTTGCCAGGGGGCGAAAGCCCGGACTTAGGTCTCCAGCGCCGCAGCGATGGCCTGACGTCGTCGCCAGATCCGCAGCCAGACCAGGAGCGTGAGCAGCGTGCCGGCTGCCAGCGGCAGGCGCAGGCCAAACGGCTCTGACAACGCGCCCATGATCAGGGCACCGGCGGCCGGGCCGCCGATGAAGATGATCCCGTAGAGGCTCAGCACCCGGCCGCGGCGGTGGCCGTCGACGGCGAGTTGCATCAGGGTCTGCATGGAGATCGCACTGGCGACGAGGGCCATGCCGGCCAAGGCCACGCTGATCAGCGCGACCCAGAGGAACTCGGTGGCGACGAAGCCCAGGATCGCCAGGCTGCTCAGCAGGGTGTTGATCAGCACCAGGCGGGTCAGGCCGCCGGGTCCGCGCCGGGCGATCCAGAGCCCGCTGGCGACGGCGCCCAGACCCACGGTCGAGCTCAGGACCGCGAGGGTCTCGGGGCCGCCATCGAAAACCGCCGCCGCGAAACCCGGCATCAGGTCGATGAAGGGACGTACCCCAAGCGAGACCGTGGCGAGCAGGAAGAGCATCGGTCCGATGCCGGAATGCCCGAGCGCATAGCCGAAGCCGTCGCGCAGCTCCGCCAGGACGCTTGCGCCTTCGCCGGGTCTTGGGTTCTGCGCGGCGTCGCTCAGGCGGAGCCGCGACAGCGCGACCAGGAAGAAAAGAAAGCTGAGCGCGTTGGCGGCAAAGGCGCCGGCAACCCCGACGCTGACGATCAGGAGGCCGGCCAGCGCGGGGCCGAGGAAGCGGGCCAGGTTGAAAGCCACGGAGTTGATCGCGATGCCGGTCGACAAGGCCTCCCGCGGGACCAGGGCGGGCATCAGGGCCAGGCGCGAGGGTTGGTTGAAACCCATCGCGACCCCGTGGACCAGCACGATCAGCACCAGCAGTTCGACCCCGATCACGCCGGCGGCGGTCAGGCCGAAGAGAGCGGTGGCCTGGAGCAGCGCGACCGTCTGCGCCGCCATCATGATCCGCAGGCGGTCGAAGCGGTCGGCCAGCACCCCGCCCAAGGGGCCGATGACGACCGCCGGCAGCAGGTCGGCGCAGGCGACCAGGCCGAGCCAGAGGCCGGACTGGGTCAGCTCCCAGGTGAGCCAGCCGACGGCGGTCCGCTGCATCCAGGTGCCGACCAGGGAGACCGCGTTACCGGAGATGTAGACGCGGAAGTTGCGGTGTCTCAGGGCGCCGAGAATGCCGCCGAAACCCGACCTCCTGGGCCCAGAGCCGACGGCCCGCGGACTAGAGGATCTGGGGCTTCTGGGCATCTGCGACGGCAGATACGGGAAGAAAACAAACCATGAACGATCTAACCCCGGCTGCCCGGAAGAGGCAAGCGCGGCACGCAGCCTTCGGGTCAGCCCTCGACGAGGTTGGGGATGCTTGTCGAGATCGCCGGGAGGTGGGTCACCGGGGCCACGGCGAATTGTTCTCGGCGCCGTCGATGACGCCGGCCGACTTCCGTTCCAACGCGGATCCAGGGACCGCAAAATATCTAGTATTTATATGAAATACTAACACAAATTATTTTGTAGTTGGAGATCAGTATTTTAGATGACTGCAAGTTATGTTGGTGTTGATTTCGGTATTCGGTATAATAGTCATCGAATTTAACTATTTAATAATCTGCCACCGGGAGGTCGATTTATGCCTGTGCCAGCCGTTGGTGCGACCGCCGACCTGTGTGCCGGGTCCTCGAGCCCCGGGCGCGGCGCCTTGTCGGCAGGCATCTGGCCACTGGTTCTGGCAATCCTCCTGGTTCAGATCGGACTCTGCCGTCTGGCCTGGGCCGATCCCTCGCAGTCCGCGGCCTTGACGGATCGTGATCCGCTTGCCGGTGCCGGCTGGGCCGTCGTGGCGCTGGCCGGCCCGGTCGTCTACCGCGCCACTGGGGCCGAGGACTGGCAGACACTGGAGCGGGCACGGGTCGTGGCGCCGGGCTTCGAGGTCATGACCGGCTTCAAGGGTTTCGCCCGGCTCGTCCGAGGGCAGGACCAGGTCACCCTCGAGCAGAACACGCACCTGATATTCCCGGCCGAGGCACGCCCCGGCTCCAGGACCCGAATCTTCCAGCTGATCGGTTCGGCCGTCTTCGAGGTCAGGAAGCGGCTGGGCTGGGACTTCGAGGTCAAGACCCCCTTCCTCGCCGCCGTGGTCAAGGGGACCCGCTTCGCCGTCTCGGTCGAGCGCGGCAGGGCCATGGTGAGCGTCGAGAGCGGGCTGGTCGGCGTGTCTTCGGCGGCAAACGGGGAGAGTGCAGATGTCAGCCCGGGGTTGACGGCCTCGGTCTCGGCGACCTCGGGCGGCGTCTCGCTCGGCGCGACTGCCCAGGCGCCGGTCCCGGCAGCGGTCGCGGCCGCGCTGGCCGGAGCCGCCACCGAGGCGGAGGCGGCGCCGCAAAGTGATCCGGAAAGCGCCTCCGATCAAGACTTCGTCTACGCCGGACGGAGCCGGCCCGGCACATCCAACGGCGATCGTGGCCGGCAGGGGGACTCCGATGGCGGCGGCTCGGGCGGCTCCAGCAGCGCCGGGGCGTCCGGAAGCGGCGGGTCGGGCGGCTCAGGCGGGTCGGGCGGTTCGGGCGGCTCAGGCGGGTCGGGCGGTTCGGGCGGCTCAGGTGGGTCGGGCGGTTCCGGCGGGTCGGGCGGTTCGGGCGGCTCAGGCGGGTCGGGCGACTCGGGCGGCTCAGGTGGGTCGGGCGGCTCTGGCGGCTCTGGCGGCTCGGGCGGGTCGGGCGGCTCAGGCGACTCGGGCGGGTCGGACGATGACGACGGTGGGGGCGACGATGACGACTGATCCCGCCCCGCCGCCGCGCGGTCTCGGCTCCGGAGGCCGGCGGTGATGCGCCTGCCCGGCCCCGAACTGTGCGCGGCCCTGGGTCGCTTCGCCGGCGCGAAGAGGCTTCGTGCCTGGCTGCCGCGGTTTGCGATTTCAGCCCTGGTCGCGGCACTCTACCTGGGCGGCGGCCTCGAGTTCCTCGAGCGCAGCTATCTCGATCTCCGCTACGATCTGCTGCGCCGGCCGGCCAGCGGCGACGTCGTCCTGGTGGAAATCGATTCCAAGAGCCTGCGCGAGCTCGATGCCTGGCCCTGGCCCCGGGCCCATCACGCGGACTTGCTGAACCGCCTAATCGACGCCGGCGCCGAAATGGTCGCCTTCGACGTCGACTTGAGCTCGCCTTCGACCCCGGCGGACGACGCCCTGCTGGAGCAGTCCCTGGCCGGCTCGGCCGGGCGGGTGATCCTGCCGGCCTTCATGCAGAAGGTCCGGGGCGAGGCCGGCCGTGACGAGCTTGCCCTCAACCTGCCGCTGACGCGCTTCACCCGCCACGCGACCCTCGCCAGCGTCAACGTGCAGCCCGACTCCGACGGGGTCCTGCGCCGGATGTCCGCCCTGGTGCCCTGGAGCGGCACCCGGCTGGTCGGCCTGGGCGCCCTCCTGACCCAGCGCCGCGACCTTCCGGAGGCCGGCTTCTACCTCGACTTCGGGATCCGGGTCGAGGATGTCGCGAGGATCTCCTTCGTCGATGTCCTTGCCGGCCGCTTCGACGCCGCCTTGCTGCGCGGCAAGCGGGTCATCGTCGGCGCGACGGCCGTCGAGCTGGGCGAGCAGATCGCCGTACCGGCCTATGGGATCCTGCCGGGGCCCATGGTGCAGCTCATGGCCTACGAGGCCATTGCCCAGGATCGGATGATCGCCCGGCTCGCGCCTCTGCCCGTGCTCCTGGTCAGCCTCCTGTTGATCCTCGGCCTCGCCGGGCGATTTCCTCACCTGTCCTGGCGCCGAAGCACGCTCTACGTGGTCTTCGGCCTGCTCGGCGTCTTCGGGCTTTCCCTGGCGGTCCAGGCAAGCTTTCCGCTGAGCCTGGACGTGGCACCCTGGCAGCTCTCGTTGCTGCTACCCTATCTCTACGGGCTCGGTCTGCGGATCGACCGCCAGGATCTCGGCCTGCTCGCCCAGGGCCTGGAGCTTCGGCGCAAGGACGCCTTCATGCGGCAGATCGTCGAGCACAGCTTCGATGCCATCGTCACCATCGACGGCAGGGGGCGCATCACCTCCTTCAATCGGGCCGCCGAGCGGATGTTCGGCCGCACGGCGGCGGAAACCGAAGGTCGAAAGGCGACCGTGCTCGTCGCCTCGCCTCAGGAGAGTGAGCCGCAGACCCGGCTTGCCCTCAGCTTCCATCTGCTGCGCGGCGGTCCCTTCGAGCTGCTGGGCGAGCGCGCCGACGGCGATCGCTTCAATCTGGAGCTGGTGATCAGTGAGATGGTCCTGGAGGACGAGCCCTGGGCGATCCTGCACCTGCGCGACATCACCGAGCAGCGGCGCGCCGAGGCCGGCCGCAAGACCGCGCAGCGGCGCCTCGAGGAGGCCATCGAATCGATGCGCGACGGCTTCGCGATGTTCGACGCCGAGGGCCGCCTGCTGCTCTGCAACACCCGATTTCGCGACCTTCACGCCCTCGGCTGGCAGGCGCCCCTGGCCGGCCGGACCCACGAGGACATTCTTCGCGCCTTCCTGGCGGAAAATCCGGAACACCGGCTTCTAGAGCCGCCGGAGGCCTGGATCGAGATACAGCTGGCCCGCCACAGGTCGGCCCGCAGCAGCTTCCAGGTCGAACTCGCCGAAGGCACGGTGGCGCGGGTCAACCAGCATCGGACCCGCGACGGCGGCCTGGTCTGCGTCTACGCCGACGTCACAGAGCTGCACCGGCGCCAGCAGGAATTGCTGCTCGCCAAGGAGGAGGCCGAAGCCGCGCGGCGCAGCATGAGCGGCTTCCTGGCGAACATGAGCCACGAGCTGCGGACCCCGCTCAACGCCATCATCGGGTTCTCCTCGATGATGAAGGACGAGATGGTCGGACCCCTGGGCGACCAGGCTTACAAGAGCTACGCCAACGACATCCATGCCAGCGGCTCGCTTCTGCTCGACATCATCAACGACGTGCTCGACGTCTCGAAGATCGAAGCCGGCAAGCACCGGATCGAAGAGGATCTGGTTCAGGTCGGCCAGCTCCTGAACTCCTGTCTGCGCCTGATCGGGACGCGGGCCGCTGCCGCCGGCCTCGGCCTCAGCCGGCGCAGCGACGTCGAGACCCTCGAGCTGCGCGCAGATCCGCGCGCGCTCAAGCAGATCCTGCTCAACCTGCTGAGCAACGCCGTCAAGTTCACGCCGGAAGGCGGGCGAATCGAGCTCTCGGCTCTGCTCGACGACAACGGCGACTTTCTGTTCAAGGTTTCGGACAGCGGGATCGGCCTGGCGCCGGAGGAGATTCCGCGCGCCCTGGCGGTCTTCGGCCAGATCGAAAGCGATCTTGCCAGCCGGCACCAGGGGACCGGCCTCGGTCTGCCTCTGGCCCAGCGCCTGACCGAGATGCACGGCGGCAGCCTGGAGCTCGAGAGCGCGCCCGGCCAGGGCACCACGGTGACCGTCCGCCTGCCCGCGGCGCGGGTCCTGGCGTCAGGCCGCGAGGTGCGAGGCAGCGCGGGGCGCCCCGGCAGGCGCCGGGTCGCCAACGACGGTTGAAGCCGGCAAAGCGGTCCTCCGGGGTGCGACGGGTCTCGCTAGGACTCCAGGAGGAAGCCGGCGACCGCGTCCATGGCCTGGGACCAGTTGCCGTCGGCGCTGCGCCCCGACGCCTTGCGGGGCACCAGGTCATGATTGCCGTCATCGGCCCAGTGGATACGAAGCGCGTCCGAGAGCGCGTAGCCCTCGACCTCGGCCCGGGTGCCGAAGGGGTCCCGGGTCCCCTGGACGATCAGGCTCGGGGTCTCGATCGTCTCCAGGTGCGCCGTGCGCAAACGCTCCGGCTTGCCCGGGGGATGGAAGGGATAGCCAAGGCAGACCAGGCCGGCGGCGCCGACCTCGTCGGCGATCAGGCTGGCCATGCGCCCGCCCATCGACTTGCCGCCGACGGCCAAGCGCGCCGGCTGCAGCGCCGTGACCGTCTGGCGCCAAGCCTCCAGCAGCTTCGCCTGGCCGTCCGGCGGCCGTTTCCGGCCGTCCGCGCGCCGGGCCGCCATGTAGGGGAATTCGAAGCGGACGATGCGCAGGCCGCGGCTGCCCAGGCCGTCGGCGAAGGCGGCCATGAAGGGGCTGTCCATCGGGGCGCCGGCGCCGTGGGCCAGGACCAGGGTCAGGGCGGCCTCCGCCGGTCCGTCGAAGAGGAAGTGCGCGCGGATCATGACGGCGACATATTTCTGTGGTCCTATTGCAAGGGCAAGCAGAAGCTGGCCGCGCCGAGAGATCTCTCGGGGCGGCGTCTTCGCGGGCGCTGTCCTACGACCTGGCGGTCGCCACGCATTGGAACTTCTTGAGGAGCCGGACGTGCGGTCGAAGCGTCTGTCCGCCCTGTCGCTGGTCGTCCTGCTGGGCCTTACCGCCTGCGGGGGCGAGCCCGGCCTTTCGGGGCAGCGCTGGCGCGCCGAGCGCGACGGCGATCTGCCGGCCGCGCCCCAGCCGCCGGTAGCGGAGAGCCGGCCGCCGAGAGTCGAGGCCCCAACGGCGGCCCGACCACCGGAGCCCGAGCCCCAGGCCGAAGCCGCACCCGCGGATCCTGCGCCGGAGGCTCTGACGCTCCACGTGGAGCGTCGGCAGGCCTTCCTGGCGGCTCTGCCCGAACGCCGGAGCCGCCACGACCAGACGCTCTGGGCGCGGCTGACGGCTTACGATGACCAGCGCCGCCGTTCTGAGGCCCTGGCCGCCTTGCTGGCGGCGGAGGGCGACCGGGAGATCCTGACCGCGCTCGACTGGACCATGAGCCGGATTTACGCCGGCAAGGGGTCCTCGGCCTACCTCGCCGCCTACGCCCTGTTGCATCAGCGGGCCGGCATGGTCGAGGGGGCCATCGTCGGCGACCTCCTGGCGCGCCTCAGGATCGCCGAGGACGCCTCCCGCTGCGCCTCCGCGCCGGCGGTGGAGGACAAGCTGCTGCTGATCCGCCAGCTCCTGGTGCCGCTCGCCACGCCGCTCGACGAGCTCGAGCCGGCCCATCGCGAGGCCCTGGCGGCCCATGTCCTGGCCGAGAACATCGCCTTGCCGCGCAATTGGGATGATGCCTGGCTGTGCCGCGGCGGCCCGGAATATGCCGCCAAGTATGTCGAGAAGTATCGGGATCCCAGAGCGGTCGAGGCGCTGCGGATCCAGACGATGGACCAGACCATGGTTCTGCTGCCCGACGATCCGGAAATCGAGACCGGCGGATTCCGTCCGGAGCCGGACTGGAAGGCCAGTATCGAGGGCCTGCGGGCCGCATTCCGGCGCAAGTACGGCCTGTCCGAGTGATCCCGTGCCGTCCTCCGGGTCACGCCACCAGGCGGGCCAGGGCGTGCCACCAGGAGTCGTCCCAGTGGCGCCGGGCGGCGCCGGAGGGGGAGGGCAGTACGAAGAGCTTCGTCGGACCCAGGCTCTCCGCCTGGAGGCCGTAGTCGGCGGCCCTGCCGAGGAAGGCCTGCGCCGGCCGCTTGCCGACGAAGGCGAGGACCTGCGGCGTAAAGCGCAGGATCTTGGCACGAAGGGCGGCCGGATCGTCGCTGCCGGGCGGCAGCTGATGGTCGGCGCCGGAGGCCTCCTTCGCGATGTCGGTCAGGCCCAGGCGATAGTCCGTGAGGCGGGGAAAGGCCTCGGGCGGCAGCAGGGATGGGGTCAATCCGGTCGCCGCCAGGATCGCCCAGAAACGGTTGCCCGGCCCGGCATAGTAGGCGCCGCGCTCGGCCGACACGCGGCCGGCGGCGCTGCCGCAGAACACGATCCGCAGGCCGTGGTCCAGGACGTCGGGCAGGACGGGCACGCGCGGCGCCGCTACTTCTTGCGGAAGCGGTCCAGGGCGACGATGTTCTCGGCGCCCTCCTTGTTCTCGCCGTCGTCGGGCTGATCTGCGTTCTCGGCGGTTGCGGGGTCCGGCGGTGCGACCTCCGGCAGCTTGACCAGAGGACCGGCTTCCTCGTCCTCCTGAGTGCCGCCCTCGCCGGTCTCGAACTGCAGGCCGAAGCGGACCGACGGATCGGCGAAGGTCGCCACGGCGGCGAAGGGAATGACCAGCAACTCCGGCTTGTTGGAAAAGCTGAGGCTCACCGAGAAGTACTCCTCGGCCACCTCCAGGTTCCAGAACTGGTGCTGCAGCACGATGGTCATCTCGTCCGGGTAGCGCTTGCGCAGGTAGCCCGGCATGACGACCTCGGGGTGATCGGTCCGGAAGGTGATGTAGAAGTGGTGCTCCCCGGGCAAACCGTGCGTCACGACGAACTGCAGCGACTGCCGCAGCACCTGACGCAGCGCATCCTCCACCATCTTGTCGTAGCGCAGGATGCCCTGCTTGACGTCGTCTTCGGCCATCTCTTTCCCCTGCCCGGGTCCGCCCTCGGGCCGGATTGGCCGTCGTGCAAAGGCGGTGGGGGGCTTCTGTTGCCCGGCGCCCCCCGGGCCGCGCTTACCTAGTGTTAGGCAGCGAGGGCCATACGAGAATTGTCGTTGGCACTTTTAAGACGGCCCGATAACGGCGGTACCATGCCGAGCGAAAAACATGCCTTTGAACGCACGTCGATCCTGTTTCGCCCCCTCAAGACCGCGCCCGCCGGATCGGCCGGGCGCGGTGGAAACTGGTGGAGGCGCCGGGTACTGCCCCCGGGTCCGTAACGCCTATTACACATGCCGTTTATCGCCATAGCCGGACAAGCCGGCCCTTGTAATATAATGACTTTGGGCGGCCGGGTGAAGGTCGCTGCGTATCCTTCTAGTGCATTGATATAATTTAATTGTGTGCCCGGCCCTCGGCGGGTGTCGGGGCCGTAGGCGTTCATCCACAAGCTGTGGGTGGATTTGGGCTGGATGCCTTGGGACGGCCGGGTCATCCTTGCGCCTGACGAATCGGAGTCCGCAAGGAGGCGGCTGGATCAACGATGTCCGGACAGAGTTCGAAGCCCGATCGGAACGGTGAGGGGCAGGATGCCGAGAAGGCCGCCGAGGCCGCCGGTCCGCGGAACGAGTTGCGCAAGCTCCTGACCAAGGAGCAAGAGTCAGAGCTGCGCGAATTGCGCGAAACCCGCAGCGAGACCCGCCGGGTCACCGTGCCGGCCCTCGAGGAGGTGCTCTACGAGGCGATTCCGGTGCTCGACCACGGCTTTGTCCGCGTCATCGACTACATGGGCGACGACGCCGCCATCGTTCAGGCGGCGCGCGTGTCCTACGGCCGCGGCACCAAGCAGGTGCGGCAGGACGCGGGGCTGATCAACTACCTGCTGCGGCACCGCCACACGACACCCTTCGAGATGTGCGAGATCAAGTACCACATCAAGCTGCCGATTTTCGTCGCGCGGCAGTGGATCCGCCATCGCACGGCCAACGTCAACGAGTACTCGGCGCGCTATTCGGTCCTCGACAAGGAGTTCTACGTGCCGGCGCCCGAGCACCTGGCGGCCCAGTCGAGCAGCAATCGCCAGGGCCGCGGCGAGGTGCTCGAGGGCGAGGAGGCGGCCCGCGTGCTCGACCTCCTGCGCGAGGACGCGGCGCGCTGCTATGCCAGCTACGAGGAAATGCTGAACCAGCGCGAGGACGGCTCGGTCATCGACGAGAGCCGCCAGGGCCTGGCGCGCGAGTTGGCGCGCATGAACCTGCCGCTCAACATCTATACCCAGTGGTACTGGAAGATCGACCTTCACAACCTGCTGCATTTCGTCGGGCTGCGTGCCGACGCCCATGCCCAGTACGAGATCCGGGCCTATGCCGACGTTCTGCTCGACACGCTGCGGCGCTGGGTACCGATCACCGCGGAGGCCTTCGAGAACCACGTGGTCGGCGGCGCCCACCTGTCGGGCCGGGCGCTGACGGTGGTCAAGCGCCTGCTCGCCGGCGAGCCGGTCGAGGCCGAGGACTCGGGGCTGTCCAAGCGCGAATGGCGCGAGCTTATGGCCCTGCTCGACCGCGAAGCCTAGCCCCTGTGCCCGGCTGCTGGCCGATCGCGCCGCTGGCTTCGCGGGCGGCCTCGCAATAGGATGAACCCTTCGGAAGCTCTAGAAGGGAGGTCGCGCAATGGCAAAGGTCAGCGCAACGACGAAACTGGCGGTTCCGGCCGCGATGGTCTGGGAGGTGATCGGCAACTTCCACGCCTTGCCGGACTGGCACCCGGCCGTCGAAAGCAGCGAAAAGGAAGAAAAGGACGGCCAGGTCCATCGGCGCCTCAACCTGGCCGGCGGCGGCACCATCCTGGAGAAGCTCGAGCACATCGACGACAAGGAGCGGCTCTACACCTACTCGATCATCTCCGGCCCCCTGCCGGTCGCCAACTACGAGGCGACGCTTCGGGTGCGCGACGAGGGCAGCGGCTGCAGCGTCGAGTGGTCCAGCGAGTTCGAGCCCTCGGGCGCGCCGGAAGGCGACGCCACGGCGGTGATCCGCCAGGTCTACGAGGCCGGTTTCGAGAATCTGAAGCGCACCTTCGGCGGCACCTGACCGCGGCCGGGGGCCTCAGAGCGATCCGCAGGCGCAATCAAGGAATCGCCATATTGGGTTTCCACCCTGGGCCTTCTTCCGGGGGATTCGCCATGCGATCTGCGCGATTCTTCGAGCTGAGAAAGGCGGTCGGGCTCCGGCCGCTGCTTATTATGCTGCTCTTCGCCTTGCCGCCGCCGGCCTCGGCGCAGCCGCCGGTCCCGGCGCCGGAGGCTGAGCGGGCCGACCGCATCGTGGTTCACAAGGCCGAGCGTCGCCTGATCCTCTACCGCGGCGAGACGGCGCTGATTGCCTACGACATCGCGCTCGGACGCGATCCGGAAGGGCACAAGCAGCGGGAAGGCGATGGCCGGACGCCCGAAGGCCGCTACCGCATCGACTGGCGCAATCCGCAGAGCCGCTATCACCTCTCGCTGCACGTTTCCTATCCAGAGGCGGCGGACCGGGCCCGGGCGGCCGCGAGGGGCGAGGAACCCGGCGGCCTGATCATGATCCACGGCCTGCCCAACGGCCTGGGGGCCCTCGGCGCGGCCGGCCTCCTGCGCGACTGGACGGAGGGCTGCATCGCGGTGACCAACGACGCGATCCGGGACATCTGGCGCCGGGTCGCCGACGGTACCCCGATCGAGATCCGGCCCTGATTCAGGCGGCGCGCTGATCCTACTGCATCACGATCCTGGGCGCGGCACGGCCGCCACCCTCCAGGCGCGCCGAGAGCTGACCCCAGACGGCCTCGGCGATCTCGCCGTAGCGCTTGGCCTGGGGGCTGTCCGGGCGGCTGACCACGACCGGCCGGCCCTGGTCCGAGGTCTCGCGGATCTCGATGTCGAGCGGGATCTCGCCCAGGAAGCTCATGCCCAGCTTCTCGGCCTCGCGGCGGGCGCCGCCGTGGCCGAAGATGTGGCTTTCGTGGCTGCAGTTCGGGCAGACGAAAGTGCTCATGTTCTCGATGATGCCGAGGACCGGGATGTCGACCTTGCGAAACATGTTCAGGCCCTTCTTGGCGTCGATCAGGGCGATGTCCTGCGGGGTCGAGACGATGACCGCGCCGGCCAGGGGCACCTGCTGGGCCATGGTCAGCTGGGCGTCGCCGGTGCCCGGCGGCATGTCGACCACCAGGACGTCGAGTTCGCCCCAGTCGACGTCGCGCAGCATCTGCTGCAGGGCGCTCTGAACCATGGGGCCGCGCCAGATCATCGGCGAATCCTCGGGCACGAGGAAGCCCATCGACATGCACTTGACGCCGAAGTTCTCCATCGGGGTCAGGGTCTTGCCGTCGGGCGACTGCGGCTTGCCGGAGATCCCCAGCATGCGGGGCTGGGAGGGGCCGTAGATGTCGGCGTCCAGGACCCCGACCTTGAGCCCCTGGGTCGCCAGGGCCAGGGCCAGGTTGGTGGCCGTCGTCGACTTGCCGACGCCGCCCTTGCCGCTGGCCACGGCGACGATCGCGCGGACCCCCGGCACCAGGGCGCGCTCCGGGCCGGGCCGCTGTCCTGGTCCTTGGCCCGGGCCCTGGGCGACCCGCCGCGGCTGCCCCTCCGCCGGTGACGCGCCGCCGGCGGCCTTCTCGGCGGTCAGCACGGCGGTCACGGAGGACACGCCGGAGAGGGCCAGGACCTTCTGCTCGGCTTCCTTGCGCAGCGGCTCCAGCGCCGGCCCGTGGCGCGGGTCGACCTCGATGGCGAATCCGACGTTGCCGTCCCTGACCACGACCCCGTTGACCATGTTCAGGGCCACGATGTCCCGGCCGCGGCCCGGTTCTATCACGGTCTTGAGCGCCTCCAGCACCTGCGCCTCGGTTACCCGGCTCATCCTTGAAAACTCCGCATAGTTTCCGATATGCCCGACAGAGGCAGGAAGAAACTGTCCGGGCCAAATCGGCAAGTCGATTATACTGGCGTTGACGATCCCCTGGTTCATATACGACAAAGCGCCGGTCCTTTGTAGGCACGGCCCTTCTGGATAGCGAGGATTCTTCACGATGCCCTGGAAATCTCAAGGCGGTGGCGGGGGCGGCAACGGCGGCGGCCCCTGGGGCGGCGGCCCGTCCGGAGGCGGCGGTGGAGGGCAAGGTCCCTGGGGCCGAGGCTCCGGCGGTGGCGGCGGTCCGCGTCCGCCCGATATTGACGATCTGATCCGCCGTGGCCAGGACCGCATGAAGAGCGTTCTGCCCTCCGGCATGGGCGGCAGCTCCGGGTTCCTTCTGGTTATCGGCCTTCTGATCGCGGTCTGGCTCTTTACCGGTTTTTACACGGTCAAGCCCGGCGAGCAGGGCGTAAAGCTGCGCTTCGGCGAATGGGTCAACCAGGAAAGCTTGGACCCGCCGGGGCTCCACTGGCACCTGCCTTACCCGATCGAGACGGTAGAGACGCCCCAGGTCGACATCGTGCGGCAGATCAACGTCGGATTCCAGCGCCGGGGCGACGGGGTCGGCGGCAAGATTGACCGTGCGGAAGAGAGTCTGATGCTGACCGGCGATCAGAACATCATCGATATCGACTTCAGCGTTCAGTGGCGGATCGACAACGCCGGCCAGTTCCTCTTCAACATCCGCGATCGCGAGGCGACCATCAAGCTGGCGGCCGAGAGCGCCATGCGCGAGGTCATCGGTCGTACCGACATCCAGCCGGCGCTGAGCACGGAGAAGGAGAACCTGGCCGCCGAGACCCGAGAAACCCTTCAGCGGATCCTGGACGAGTACCAGTCCGGGGTCGCGATCACGGCGGTCAACCTCCAGGACGTACAGCCGCCAAAGCAGGTAGCCGACGCCTTCGAGGACGTGCAGCGGGCCCGCCAGGACCAGGACACCAAGATCAATCAGGCCGACGCCTACCGGAACCGGATCATCCCGGAGGCCCGCGGCGAGGCCACGCGGATGATCCAAGGGGCCCAGGCCTACCGCGACCGCATGATCAAGGAGTCTCAGGGTGAGGCGGAACGCTTCATCAAGGTCTTCGAGGCCTACAGGCAGAACCCGGACGTGACCCGCCGACGGATCTACCTGGAGACCGTGCAGAAGGTCCTGCAGAACACCGACAAGGTGATCATGGACGGCGCCAGCGGCGCGGTGCCGTACCTGCCGCTCGACCAGCTGCAGCGCCGGGGCCCGGGCGCAGCCGAAACCGCGCGCAATCCGGACCTCAAGCAGTAGGTCCCAGGGAGAAAAGTCCGATGCAAGGCAAGAAATCTCTGATCCTTGGGGTCGTAATTCTGGTTCTGGGCTTCCTCGCTTACTTGAGCGTGTTCACGGTCCACCAGACCAAGCAGGCGGTGGTCCTGCAGTTCGGTGAGCTGAAGCGGGTGGTCGACGAGCCTGGAATTGGGGTCAAGCTGCCCTGGCAGGAAATCCGTCACCTGGAAAAGCGGGTGCTGAACCTGGACCCACGGGCCGAGACCATTGTTTTGGCGGATCAGCGGCGGGTGACCGTGGACGCCTTCATCCGCTACCGGATCGTCAGTCCGGAGCAATTCATACGTGTGGCCGTCAACGAGGACCTGCTGCAGCTGAAGCTCGAGCCGATCGTCAACAACAAGCTGCGCGCCACGCTCGGCCAGGTTCTCTTGACGACGATCCTCTCCCAGGATCGCACGCGGCTGATGCAGCAGATTCGCGACCAGGTGAACGCCGAGGTCCGGCGCGCCGGGTCGAACTTCGGGATCAACGTCCTGGACGTCCGCATTATCCGTGCCGATCTGCTTCCGGAGGTGAGCCAGAACGTTTACGCCCGGATGGAGGCGGAACGTAAGCGCGATGCCGCCGAGTTCCGTGCCCTGGGCCAGGAGCAATTCCTGAGGATCACCGCCGAGGCCGACCGCGAAGCGACGGTCATCCGCGCCGAGGCCCAGCGCCAGGCCGAGATCCTGCGCGGCGAAGGCGAGGCGGAGCGGACCCGGATCCTCAACGATGCCTTTGGCCAGGACGAGGCTTTCTTCGATTTCTACCGCTCGATGCAGGCCTATGAGGCGTCGATCCGGCCCGACAACTCGATGCTGGTGATCCCCCCGACCAATGAGTTCTTCAATTATTTCAACAATCCTGCCGGCCAGCCTGGCGGCCAGTAGGACGAACGGCCGGCCGCGGCCGGACCCCCGGACACGGCGGGTCGTGGTGATCGTGAATGACGGAGCTCCTCACGGCGCTGGCGCTGGTGCTGGTCATAGAGGGCTTGGCTTGGGCTTTGTTTCCGGACCAGATCCGACGCGCGCTCGGCAAATTGGCAGAGGTGCCGCCGGAGGTTCTCCGCGGCGGCGGTTTGGTCACGGCCGCTCTAGGTGCGCTCTTTGTCTGGCTGTTGCGCGGCTAGACGAAGGGAAACCTGGATCGGCCACAAATCCGCCCAGATCGTCCGCGAACCTGGAGAGGCTGGCTTGATGGGATTTCGCCCGGGTCCGTTGCTGCTCCAAGGCCGCAGACTTCCGGCGAACCCCGGTCCGGTTCAAAGTCTTGGGGCCTATGGGCGGTCGAGCTTCGTGGCGGCGAGGCTGGAGCAGGCGGCGCCCCCGGCTTGACAGGACGGTGGCGCCAACCACATCCCATCTGCGAATCTTCGCTATGGTTAACGAAATAGTTGCTATATCCGAGCGAAGTCCTGAGGGTGGGCACCCTGTCCGAGGGGCTGTAGCTGGAGAAGAAAGGTGATGCACGGCGCGATGAGAAGTATAATCGCTGGCCTGTCAGATGGCGAAAGGAACGGAGCTTTGCGTTTGGGATATCAGGCCCTGGCCAAGGGTGGCGCTGTCTTTCTGGTGACCCTGCTGGCCTGGGGCGGCCAGCCCATGGCCCGCTCGGCCCCCGAGAGCTTCGCCGATCTGGCCGAAGGTTTGCTGCCGGCCGTGGTCAACGTCTCGACCACCCAAAGCGTCGCCCAGGGTGAAAGCAAGGAGTTCGAGGAGTTCTTCAAAGACTTCTTCGAACGCCGCGGCCAGCGCGGCGAGGGTGGACCGCCGCAGCGCCGCGCACCGTCTTCTCTGGGTTCCGGATTCATCATCGATTCCAGCGGCTTCATCGTTACCAACAACCACGTCATTGCCGAGGCCGACGAGGTGACGGTCCGGCTCCACGACAACTCGACCTATAAGGCCGAGATCGTCGGTCGCGACGAGAAGACCGACCTCGCGCTGCTGAAGGTCGATGCCGACAAGCCCCTGCCGGCGGTCAAGTGGGGCAACTCCGACGGCCTGCGGATCGGCGACTGGGTGATGGCGATCGGCAATCCCTTCGGCCTCGGCGGCACCGTAACGGCCGGGATCGTCTCGGCCCGGCAGCGCGACATCAACGCCGGCCCCTACGACGACTTCATCCAGAGCGATGCGGCCATCAACCGCGGCAACTCTGGCGGTCCCATGTTCAACATGGACGGCGACGTGGTCGGGGTGAACACCGCGATTTTCTCGCCCTCCGGCGGCTCGGTGGGCATCGGCTTCGCCATCCCCTCGGCTCTGGCGGCCAACGTCATTCGCCAGCTCAAGGACGGCGGCACCGTGCGCCGCGGCTGGCTCGGAGTCCGGATTCAGACGGTGACCGAGGAGCTGGCCGAAGGGCTGCGCTTGGGCAAGGCCCAGGGTGCCCTGGTCGCCCACGTCACCGAGGGCGGGCCGGCCGAATCCGCCGGGATCAAGCAGGGCGACGTGATCCTGCGCTTCGACGGCCGCGAGGTCGGCGAGATGCGCAAGCTGCCCCGCATGGTCGCCGAAACGCCGATCGGTCGAAAGGTCAAGGTCACGGTCTGGCGCAAGGGCAACGACGGCTTCAGCGAGCAGTCGCTCAACGTGACCCTGGGCGAGCTCGACGACACCCAGGTTGCGGCGGTCTCACCCACGGAGCCGGCCCCGAAGGACGAGAGCGGCCAGATCCAGTCCCTCGGCCTGGGCCTGGCGGCGATCACACCCGAACTGCGCCAACGGTTCCAGCTCGACGACAAGGCCGCGGGCGTGGTGATCACCGATGTCGTCGACAACGGTTCCGCCGCGGAAAAGGGCCTGCGCCCCGGGGACGTGATCGTCGAGGTCGATCAGGAGGAGGTCTCCAGCCCCTCCGAGGTCGTCGACCGGGTCGAGAAGGCGCGTGACGAGGGCTACCGGGTGGTCACGCTCCTGGTCCTGCGCCAGGGCGACTTCCAGTGGGTCGCGGTGCCGATCAGCAGCAGCTGACCCTCAGTCGCCGGAAATGCTTCGACGCGCCGCCGCTGCCTGGACGCGCGTCAGCTTTTGAACTCGGCCTTGCGGTAGCCCTGCAGATAGAGCAGCGCTGTCAGATCGCCGTGGTCGAGGCTGACGTCGGCGGCCCGTCGCAGCGCCGCCTTGGGCCGGTAGCCGACGCCGAGCCCGGCGGCTTGGAGCAGGTCGACGTCGTTGGCACCGTCGCCGACCGCGCAGCTCGCCGCCAGATCCAGCCCCTGCTCGGCCGCCAGGGCCTCCAGGGCCGCCCGCTTGGCGGCGCGGTCCAGAATCGGCGCCGCCACCTCGCCGGTCAGCCGGCCGTCCTCGATCACCAGCCGATTGGCCTGCTGCCGGTCGAAGCCGCAGGCCGCGCCGACCGGCTCGGTGAAGCAGGTGAAGCCGCCTGAGACCAGGGCCGTCAAGGCGCCTTGGGCGCGCAGGGTCTGCACCAGGGCCCGCGCGCCGGGGTTCAGGGTCACGCCGGCGGCCATCTCCTCGAGCAGGCTGGCCGGCTGGCCGGTCAGGAGGCCGACCCGGGCCTGCAGCGCCTCGGCGAAGTCCAGCTCTCCGTTCATGGCCCGGGCTGTGATCGGGGCCACCTGATCAGCTATCCCGAGGCGCGCGGCAAGCTCGTCGAGCATCTCCTCGGCGATGATGGTCGACTCCATGTCCGCAACCAGCAGCCGCTTGCGCCGGTTCTCCCGAGCGACGACGCCGAAATCGGCCGGGGCGCCCTCCAGGGCACCCCGCACGGTCCGGCGGGCGTGCGAGGGAGCGAGGCCGGCGATGGGTAGATCGCAGGCCTCGGCCTCGGCCAGCCAGTCGGCGGATCCGCAGGCGGCCCCTGAGGCGCCGAGGGCCGCCGCGACCCGGTCGACCAGGGCTTGCTCGAGGTCGCCGGGGGCGGCGATAAGCGTGACGACGTGGTCCATGGCGGGCGATATAGATGGCCGGCCAGTGCGGCGGCAAGGGATTTGAGCGGGTGTCGAAGGCGAGCAACAGCGAAGAAGGGCCCCGGCAGCCCCGGAGCGGCCGAAAGGCGCAGCCGCCGGTGGTCCTGGTTACCGGCCCGACCGCCGGCGGCAAGTCGCGCCTCGCCCTCGACCTGGCAGAGGAGTTCGGCGGCAGCGTGATCAACGCCGACGCCCTGCAGGTCTACCGGGAGCTCGAGATCCTGACCGCCCGTCCCGGCGCGGCGGCCCTGGCCCGGGCGCCGCACCGCCTCTACGGGGTGCTGCCGGCCGTCGAGGTCTGCTCGGCCGGGCGCTGGCAGGCCCTGGCCCTGGCCGAGATCGAGGCGGCGCGGCAGGCCGGCCGCCTGCCCATTGTCGTCGGCGGCACCGGGCTCTACCTGCAGGCCCTGGAGCGTGGCCTCTCGGCAATCCCGGAGGTCCCGGAGACCATCCGGGCGGCGGCCCGGCGCCGGCACCGGGAGCTCGGCGGCGCGGCTTTCCACGCCGAGCTGGCCGGGCGTGACCCGCAGGCCGGCGCCCGGCTGCGGCCCTCGGACAGCCAGCGCCTGATGCGGGCCTGGGAGGTCCTGGAGGCGACCGGCCGCTCGCTCTTCGACTGGCAGCGTGACAGCCCCCGGCCGCCGCCCTATCGCTTCCTACGCCTGGCCCTGGTCCCGCCGAGGGTGGCGCTCTACGCGGCCTGCGACCGGCGCTTCCTGGGAATGCTCGAGGCCGGAGCCCTGGCCGAGGTCGAAGGCCTTCTGGCCCTGGGCCTGGAGCCGGGCCTGCCGGCCATGAAGGCGGTGGGCGTCGCCGAACTGGGCGCCCACCTGGCCGGCGAGATCCCCCTCGAGGAGGCCGTCGCCCGGGCCCAGCAGGCGACCCGCCGCTACGCCAAGCGGCAGTACACTTGGCTGCGCGGCCAGGGCGCCGGGGCGCGGGTTTTCAGCGCGCAATATTCGGAAAGTTTGAGGGCAGAAATCTTTAACATTATTTGCGACTTCCTGTTGACCCCCTCCGGGTGAGGGACTAATTTAACTGAGGCGCGCGGCCCGAGGGCCGCGCGTGCTGTCTCTGAGCAGGCTGAAAAGCCCATAAAGGGCAGGGGGTTAGCCGGCGCGAACGGGACAAGCGAGCGGACCGAGGGCATTTGGGGTCGGAGCGATGGCTGGCGAGGAACTCAACGGATCGGAGATCGTGCTGCGCGCCTTGGCGGAGCAGGGCGTGGAGGTGATTTTCGGCTACCCGGGCGGGGCGGTCCTGCCTCTCTACGACGAGATGCACAAGCAGAACGCGATCCGTCACATCCTGGTGCGCCACGAGCAGGGCGCCGTCCATGCCGCCGAGGGCTACGCCCGCTCGACCGGCAAGGTCGGCGTCGTGCTGGTCACCTCGGGCCCCGGCGCGACCAACGCGGTGACCGGCCTGACCGATGCCCTGATGGACTCCATCCCGGTGGTCTGCCTGACCGGCCAGGTGCCGACCCACCTGATCGGCAACGATGCCTTCCAGGAGGCCGACACAACCGGCATCACCCGGCCCTGCACCAAGCACAACTATCTGGTCAAGTCGATGGAGGACCTGCCGCGGATCCTGCACGAGGCCTTCTACGTCGCCCAGGCCGGGCGTCCGGGACCGGTGGTCATCGACCTGCCCAAGGACATCCTCCAGGGCAAGGGCGCCTACCTGCCGCGCGAGTCGGTCAAGCACCGCAGCTACAAGCCCCAGACCCGGCCCGAAAAGGCCGCCCTGAAGCAGGCGGTGGAGCTGCTGGCCAAGGCCAAGCGGCCGATCGTCTATTCCGGCGGCGGCGTGATCAATTCCGGGGACCGCGCGACTGCGCTGCTGCGCAAGCTGGTGCACATGACCGGCGTGCCTTGCACCAATACCCTGATGGGCCTCGGCGCCTATCCGGCCAGCGATCCCCAGTTCCTCGGCATGCTGGGCATGCACGGCACCTACGAGGCCAACCTGGCGATGTACAACTGCGATCTGATGATCGCGGTCGGCGCCCGCTTCGACGACCGGGTGACCGGCAAGCTGAGCGAGTTCTCGCCCAACTCGAAGAAGATCCACATCGACATCGACCCCAGCTCGATCAACAAGAACGTCCTGGTCGACGTGCCAATCGTCGGCGACGTGGCCGAGGTCCTGGAGGCCTTCGTCGAGGTCTGGCAGGACGGCAAGCACGCGCTGGACCAGAAGGCCCTCGGAGCTTGGTGGGAAGAGATCGACAAGTGGCGCGGCCGCGAGTGCCTGAAGTACCGGCAGAACGGCGACATCATCAAGCCGCAGTACGCCATCCAGCGCCTCTACGAGGCGGTCAAGGACCGCGACACCTACATCACGACCGAGGTCGGCCAGCACCAGATGTGGGCCGCCCAGTTCTTCAAGTTCGAGGAGCCCAACCGCTGGATGACCTCGGGCGGCCTGGGCACCATGGGCTACGGCTTCCCGGCGGCGCTCGGCGTCCAGGTGGCCCATCCGGACTCCCTGGTGATCGACATCGCCGGCGAGGCCTCCTTCCTGATGAACATCCAGGAACTTTCGACCATCGCCCAGTACGACCTGCCGGTGAAGGTCTTCATCGTCAACAACCAGTGGATGGGCATGGTCCGGCAGTGGCAGGAGCTGCTGCACGGCAGCCGCTACTCGCAGAGCTACATGGACTCCCTGCCCGACTTCATCAAGCTGGCGGAGTCCTTCGGGCTGGTCGGCTTGCGCGCGGAGAAGCCGGGCGAGCTGGACGACAAGATCCGGGAGATGATCGAAACGCCGCGGCCGGTCCTGCTTGACTGCCTGGTCGACCAGGCGGAGAACTGCTTCCCGATGATCCCTTCGGGCGCCGCCCACAACCAGATGCTGCTGGGCCCCGAGGACGAAGCGGCCCACGACGTCTCCGAAGAGGGCATGGTCCTGGTCTAGGGCCCGCCGAGATCGCGCGGTTTCCGGTCGGCCTCATGCCTCGTCCCTCGACAAGCTCGGGATGAGGAAGGCAGGGTCTCAAGCCTCATCCTGAGCCTGTCGAAGGGTGAGGCCCGCGACGAGGCGACACCGAGGATCGCGCCCGAGTTTTCGAAAGCCAAGAGAATGTCACCCAAGGAAGACCCGATCGAAAAGCGCACCATCGCCGTCCTCGTGGACAACGAGCCGGGCGTCCTGGCGCGGGTCATCGGCCTGTTTTCCGGCCGCGGCTACAACATCGAGAGCCTGACCGTCACCGAGGTCGACCCCGAGAACAAGCTCTCGCGTATCACCGTGGTGACCAGCGGCACGTCGATGATCCTGGAGCAGATCAAGGCCCAGCTGACCCGCCTGGTGCCGGTGCACAAGGTCTCGGACCTGACCGTCGAGCATCCCAACGACTACGTCGAGCGCGAGCTGGCCCTGGTCAAGGTGATCGGCAAGGGCAACGACCGGGTCGAGGCATTGCGGATCGCCGACATTTTCGAGGCCGAGGTCGTCGATGCCGGCCTGGAGCACTTCGTGTTCCAGATCCACCACCGCCCGGACAAGCTGAACCGCTTCATCGAGCTGATGAAGGGCCTGGGCTTCGTCGACGTCTCGCGCACCGGCGTGGTCGCGATCGCCCGCGGCCCCGAGGCGCTGTAGGAGCGGGGCTGATTGTCCGCTGCTGTCGCTGTTCGGCAGGCAGCACGCTTTGAAGCTTGCACGCGATAGACACCCAGAGCGCTACGAGCTTGAGCTCCGACACCACTGAACCCCCCTCCTTGAGGGGGAGGGCAGGATGGGGGGTAATGCCGGCCGCCATCTCAATCGGCTTTTGGCTTTGCGGCCTCGCGGCCGCCACCCCCGACCTCGATCCTCCCCCGCAAGGGGGATAAAGCGGTTTGCGGCACCGCCACGGCACAAACCCCGATGGCTTAGGAATTGGGCACGGCCGTCCAGCTTGGTCCCGTGATAGTCTGCGTCGCCCTGTTGAGCGATTCTCCCAGAGATGGAGCCCATGGAGTACCTCATCCCCCTGGCCGGCTTGGCGCTGGCGCACTTCATCGCCGCGGCCAGCCCGGGCCCGGCCTTCATCGTCGCTCTGCAGGAATCCGTCGCCCGGGACCGCCGGGCCGGCGTGGCGGCCGCCGTCGGAATCGCCCTGGGCTCCTTCCTCTGGGCGTTGCTGGTGGTGCTCGGGGTCGGGCTGCTGCTGCAGCAGGCGGGCTGGCTCTACGGTACCCTGAGGCTCCTGGGCGGCCTCTACCTGATCTACCTCGGCATCTGTCTCTGGCGCGGCGCGGTGCAGCCGCTCGCCCTGCCGGCCACGGCCATCGGTTTGCCGGCCTCCGGCCTGCGCTCCCTGCGCCTCGGGCTCCTGACCCAGCTGGTCAATCCCAAGGCCGCGGTCTTCTTCGGCTCCATCTTCCTGACCTTCCTGCCGCCCGACTTGCCCCTCTGGGTCACCGGGGTCGTGCTGGCCAACATCTTCGCGGTGGAGTTCTTCTGGTACCTGGCCGTGGCCCTGCTGTTTTCGACCGGCCGGGTCCGCCGCGCCTATGCGGGCGCCAAGCTCTGGATCGACCGCCTCGCCGGCGGCTGCCTCGCCGCTCTGGGCCTCAAGCTGGCACTGTCGGAGCGCTAGCGCACTTCCCGATCAGACGCGTTCGCGTCTGGCCGGGAGTCGTGCGCTATCGCTCTGAAGGTAGGGCATTACATCCGGCCAGATGGATCGCGAAGCGATTCCATCTGATCGGATAATGCCTGTCTTATGACAGGTTCGGCCCATCGGGCGAAGATGGGCCACCGCCGGAGAGTGGCCACTCGCCGGCGGTGGCGGGGTCGGACCGGGATAATGCTGGCCGTCAGAGGG